>NZ_AUNI01000014.1 GCF_000447795.1 Bacteriovorax sp. Seq25_V
CATAAAATTTAATCGAGGGGATACTAAGTGCACCATCTCCTTCAAGATGAGCAAAGGAGAGCACCCATCTTGAGCCATCCTCCATCTCATCTTTAGAAAAATACTTCGAGGCCCCATCATTATTAAGTGGGATATCCGTCTTCGCAAAAATCGAAATTGAAAACATCAGTAGTAACAAAAATTTATTCATAATCTATCCCATTAACAAAAAGAGAAATCAATCTTGCTTAATTCTCCTCCCCAAAAAAGAAGATGCCACCTATCGTAAGTAAGATAGAGCAATTAATTGACTAAGATGCCACTGACCAGAAAAATACTCAAAACTCAGAGCAACCTTACTCGACTCTACCGTAAAAAATCTTCCATACCTCGACACATCAATCCGTTGCATTTCCATAGACATATAACCGATATAACTTCTTTTCAAAACATCTCGAACAAACTTTTCCTTATTTTTTATTCCTTTCATAAACAGTTCTTTTGTTTTAAATGTAAACAACAACGTATGAAGAAGTGAGTCTTTTCTATCACGCCCACGCAGAACTTTTTCATACAACTGCTCAAGCGTTGCCGTCTTTAAAAAATCTCTAAATTCAACTAAGAATTTATTCAGAGCTATCATCTCTTCATCTGATAAATTCTCTTTTAAAATTGTTTCAGTGTCTTTTTCTATTTTTCCTGCTTGAGATAAAAATGGCTTAACATCAAAAAAGAGTCTTTGTTTCTTATATCTAAAACTTCCAATGTCTCCTTCTACATTTATTCTCATTTCTAAATAATGGGCATCTGCCCCTCCCACAGGATCACGCAAGATCGGAAATGAATCACAAATCTTAGCATTTGTCGCCAAACTCGTTTCTCCAGTATCCTTATCTCCGAGATTCTTAAAATCCACCAAGACCGAGAAGCCTTTAAATATTTCTGCCACATAGCACTTCTTCACTCCATTGATAAAATATTCACCATTCTTAATTTCTCCAATGACTTTACCCTTTAAATCTTTCTGTTCATAAAATTTAATCGAGGGGATATTAAGAACGCCATTACCATCGAGGTAAGAAAGGGAAAGCACCCATCTGGAACCGTCCTCCATCTCGTTTTTAGAAAAATACATCGAGGCTCCATCATTGTTGAGAGGGATATTTGTTTTTGCAAAAGTTGAAATTGAAAATATCAATAGTAATAAAAATTTATTCATGAACTTATCCCTTTGGGAATATTTGCAAAGCTTTAAATGCTCGACTGAATCAATAGGATTAAGGAATTTATCGGAATAGGTCAGTAGCTGACTTAATTAAGTTTTCTTAATCGAATTAATAAAGCGCTCTCACCCAAGGAACCTTTAAGGAAGTCTCTTTACCATATTCTACAATAATTTTTGAAAGTGGAGACTGATAGCTATTATAAAGGATATCTGAAGAATCAATGACAAAGACCAGACTGTGATCTCGATCGACCTTGTAAGAAGTTGTATTCAGATCAAATTTTAAAATATAATTTTGAAAAGGAATAACTGACCTTTTTGTTACTACCCCGTGTGTAATTAGCTTCGCAATATTTCGTGGCCCGACATCATAGAGATAACCAATAAGATGAATATTCTCATCAGTTGATTTAACCTTCAAACTAACTTCAACATTTCCTTGCACCAACAAAGTTTCAGAAAGCCTCTTTCCCTCAAACACAAGAGCATGACGACGAAATAATCGCGGGATATACTCAAATTTTGGAACACTAAAATTCCCATCAATAAGATCAGAAATAAATGGAATCCCACTGCCCGCAAAGGAATCAAAATAAGAAAAGTACTCATCACTTTCTTTTAATACCGGATAAGTCCCAAGTAATTTACCTGCTCCAAGCACTCCCCTCTCATTAAGATAAAGTGGTTTCTTAAAGCGATCAAACCTCTTAGAAGAAACAATGTTGCGTTCCTTTTTCAAGTCAGATTCTATAAACATATCCTTATCATGAATAAAAGGATGATCAATTCCTTTGAGCCAATAATCAAACCAAATCTTGGCAAAATTAAAATGAATATTCTTCTCAAAGAATAACCCACCAAGCTCTGTCGTCGCATGAGTTCCTTGAGCAAGAATTAATTTCTTAGGGCCTTTTAGTTTTTTAAAATACGAAAGAACATTATTTGGAGTAAAAAGATTATCGCCAAAATTATTAGCAATCATCACGGGAACTTTTCTCTTATTGACCTCGTCAATAAATTCAACAGGACTTCTCTCCTTCGCCCATTTTATAATATGCGCGATCTCTTTCTCATCAGAAGTCTCACTAAGCTTGTCAAAATATTCTTTCACATACTGAGGAGCGTTCCCCAAATACTTACCAGAGATAATTAAGAAATCTCCCCAAAACTTTCGAGGTGTTTCATTGGCATAAAGAGCATCAAGTAATGACCCCCACGCGCTCATGGCCACCACTGTTTTAATCCTCGGCTCTTTTGCGGCCATCATTAAAGACAACCCCCCACCATAAGAAATTCCAGATAGCCCAATTCTCTTCATATCAACCGAAGTATGATCTCTTAACCAATCAACAACCAACTTAAAGTCTGACGTGTCACTTGGACCAATAATATCAATCTCACCTTCAGAACATCCCCAACCACGAAGAGAGTAACTTAAAACCTGGTAACCTTCCTTCGCTAAACGCGTCGCCTGTCGTAAATACTCATGCTCATCAAGCAGCCAGCTATTCCCAAAAATAATTGTTGGAAACTTATTTCCATTCTTCTCTTTAGCATTAACCTTTGGCACCAAAAGATTTGCGCTTAGGACGAAACCATCATGAGTTTTGATTTTAATGTCATTTTGAAATGTGTAGAACTCACTATCTGGAACTTTAACATCCAAACAAATATTGGCCTTAGCCGATAAGGTAAAAACTAATAGCAACATAAATATTTTCATCTTTTTAGGTTCTCGTTGTATTAGGATTGTGTCAAACACATGTTTGTCTTTGTCAGAAAAAGAATTCATGTTAAAATAGGATAAGTATATAAAAATAGGATAAATAATGGACATCGATTACGGAATAGTCGGACAATTCTTTATAGCAATGCTTTCAATTCTTAACCCAATTGGTGCCATACCAGTTTATATCTCCATGACCGAAGACCTCTCTCGTCCTCAACGAAAGAGTATGACACGGGCCTGCTCCATTGCAGTCTTCATTACCATTACTGTATCCCTACTCCTAGGAAGTGATATCTTAAAATTCTTTGGTATCTCCATCCCATCATTTACCGTTGGCGGTGGCGTTCTTCTCTTCACTATGGCCCTAAGTATGATCCAGGCCAAAAACGTTGAGGCCAAGATGAACACTCAAGAGATCACAGAGAGCTCACTTCGCGAAATTGGTATCGTTCCCCTCGCGATCCCTCTCCTATCAGGCCCAGGAACTATTTCAACTTCCATTATCTACTCAAAGAACTTCCACTCGACTTTTGAATGGATTGCAGGCATTGCCCTGATGGCCGTACTCTCCACATGTGTCTACTTTGTTCTTATCAATGCTGATAAAATCAGAGAAAGACTTGGCGATCTCGGCGTTAACGTCATGACTCGAATCATGGGTCTTATCCTTCTTGCCATGAGTGTAGAAATGATGGTTGGTGGCCTCAAGAAAATGATTCCATTGCTTAATTCATAATTTTTACACACCGCGTCGACAACGGTACTTTCATGTGATACAACCCCTCAAATTCGAGAGTTCGAGGGACGTATATGAAAAATTGCTTATTGAAATCGACAGTGGCACTTGCAATATTATCAAGTAGTTATGCTATTGAAACCGATGCTGTAACCAAAGCATGGAATACCAAGATGGCGGAGTTTAATATGACTCCTAAGTACCATGGGTTTTGCTATTCGGCCCCAAATGGAGACATTCTAGGCCCAAATCCCCACCGCCGAGTAAGGCTTGCCTCGACTTCAAAATTAATTACGACTTTAATGGCCATTGAGAAACTAGGCCTTGATTACGAATATACAACAAGCTTCTATTATGACGGTGAAAACCTACACATCAAAGGTGATAACGATCCTGTTATGAGTAAGAGAAAATTATTCTTTCTCATCTCGCAATTAAATAACCTTGGGATCACGAAGATTAAGAATCTTACATTTGATAAAGAATTCAAGGTCTTTTCAATGGTTGAAGATATTGCTCACTCCGAGAAAAGACCAAGTATCGAATTAACGACAAAATCTTTAAAAGACTACTTCACTGTTAGTGAGTGGAACCTCTTAAAAACGGCCTATGAAAAGTTCATCACAGAAACACCACAAGAGGTCATCGATGAACTGCAAATAAGAACTTCACTCGAAGACATTCAACTGAGCGTAGATTCAATTTCTCACGTTGATAAGAATCCTTTGAAAGAAGAGAATCTTAAAACTTATGAAATGATTTCTCCAATAATTGCAAAGTATTTGAAGATCATGAATATCGACTCCAACAACTACATCGCTGATCAGGTGTTTGATAAAATCGGTGGAGAAAAAGAGTATAAAAAATATATCGAAAAATTGGTGGCCGATAAGTTTGGTGATTATAAATCACTCAGAGAAGAGTTTGATAAGAAAGAAGATAACTTCGCTTTCTATACAGGCTCGGGCCTGAATACAACGAGAAATGGCCAGCGAGTTGATAACTATGCCACATGTGCCATTATGGTTGAGCTGATGAAAGTTCTTGATGAGAAGCTCGATTCAATTACAAGAGAAATGCAGGAAGTTGTAGCAGTCCCTGGAGTTGATGGTGGAACGTTTAAAACACGTTTAAATACACCAAGACTAGCACGATCAATTGTTGCCAAAACAGGAACGCTCAAACACACTTCCACTCTTCTTGGAAAAGTTAGTGCGGAACAAGGTGATCTCTTCTTTGGTATGTTCCATCAAATGGCAGGCTGGAAAGGAAATGCCAAAATTGTACAAAACATGATGGTCAGTGAACTCCTAGACAACTATGGTGGACCAAAGAAGTTTGAATACAAAAAAGAATTCTTCTTTCCGGCTAGCGCTCCACTGAAATAATTTAGTATAATAGGGAGATGAAAAAACTCTCCCTATTAAAAATATTATTTCTTATCATTACTATCGCATTTGCAATTTACAGCTTTCAAAATTTCTACCTCAAACCAAAAAATAAAAAAATACTTTCTATCTCACCAGAGAATATTGAGAGAATTAAATCTAAAATGCTTCCAATAGAAAATCGTCCTCTCTCATATGACTTCAAAACAAACCAAGAAAATAAAAATGTAGATAGTGACAGTGAATATCTCGACGAACTCATCAAGCGCTCAGGCATCGACTACATCTCGCCAAAAGAAGGGATGAATATTCTCATGCTTGCGATTGAAGCGAATCGAGATGACCTTTTTGAAAAATACCTCGATCACTTCAAAGATCTCGAATATAAAAATAATTTTGGAGCAACCGCACTCGTTCTTGCAAGCTCGGGAGGCGACATAAACTTTGTGAAAAATCTTCTCAATAAAGGTGCCGATCCGAATGTGGAATTTAACAGAGCAAAATTCACACTTCTCATGGACGCGGCCATGGAAGGCAACACAGAACTCATCAGACTACTTCTCGCAAAAGGTGCTCGAGTCAACGATATCGACAACACAGGCATGACAGCACTTCTCTACGCAAGCAGAGAGGGACACACAGAAGTTGTTCGAATACTTATTGAAAACAATGCAGACAAGAGCGTACAAAATAAAAAGAAGATGAAAGCGATTGATTACGCCTATCTCTATAAGTTTGATGAGATCATCTCAATTTTAAAATAAAAATTGGGCCTTGATGTTAAAAAAACTGTAATGAAGATGTGAAATTGAGGATTTTGAAAGCACCAATTCTGATACCTTTATAGGGGTTGGTTAAAGGTGGGATGAAGACATTTGCAATTTTCATCAAGGCCAGGACCAACCTGTTGTTACTTATATATAAGCAAGAGGCGTGCCAAAAAACTTGACTAGAAAAGTAACAAATAGGGCCAATGTGACATCTAAGATTGGGGACAAAAGAGAATTAACGTTATCTGTCAGCACCACGCATTGCGTCATTGATTCATTTTTGGCTAAATTGTACCGAGAACAAACTGCTCCAGATAAATGGGGATAACATTGGGACTTACCTTCGTTATAATAGATCTTTAGCCGCTAAATATTTCAACTGCACAAAAAAATAGGATTTACTGCTAAGTAATTATTGAGTTTTCGAGCTTTCTATCCCCATTTAACTAAAGCAGTTTATTTGAGAAAACGAGAAAGAATCGAATTTAATTTGGGAGAAAGGGTTTGCGCCTCTTCCATTGAAAAACTATAAGGAAAAGAAATTCTAATTGAAGACTTTGCTTCTTCTTCAGAGTAACCCATGGCCAAAAGAACTCGACTTGGCTTAACTGCACCAGAAGAACAAGCAGAACCAGATGAAAGATCAATCTGTGCCATATCAAAGGCAGTAATTAAAATATCCGTCTTAGCACCATGAACGACGAGGTAAATAGTATTGAGATTTCTAAAATCTGCATCTGCGGCCGTTATTGTAATTCGTTCTTTAAAATTCTGAGTTAAAGAATTTTCAACAAAATCTCGCGCATCTTTTAATTCTTGTGGTTTGAAATTAGCCAGAAGCTCTACTAAAGCAAGCTTTAAGGAATAAATTCCATGAACATTTTCTGTTCCAGATCTCATTCCGGCCTGTTGGCCACCACCACGAATGAGAGCGCACCAATGGATGAGTCTTTCTTTGGCAAAAGAAAAACCAACTCCCTTCATCGCACCAAACTTATGGCCAGAGAAAGTATAGAAATCAATTTCACTATCAAGGTGAAGCGATGAATCTGTTTTACCAATAAGTTGAACGGCATCGACGTGAACAAAACAATTTGTTTCATTCTTTATTTTTGTTGCATCAGCAATTGGCCAAATAACACCGGTCTCATTATTAACATGCGTGAAATTCAAAAGAACATCACCATCTAATTTCTTAATATACTCAATCACTGAATTCAGATCGTACATACCATTACGATCGACGTTCATTGTGTGAAATTTTCCACCAAGCAATTCAATATGCTCTTTCTGGTTTACAACACAAGAGTGATCAGTCGCAAACGCAACGACATGAAAGTTTTCTTTCTTTGCTAAAGAATAAAAACAAAACCCTTTAATAACGTCGTTAATCGCCTCTGTTGCACCAGAGTGATAAAAAATTTCAAAGTACGGGAGATTAAAAGTTCTTTTAAGATAATCAGTCGTCTCATTGATAAGACGTTTTGATAATTTTCCAGACGAATGAATTGAACTAGGATTACCAAAAGGTAAAGCCCCTGAAGCAAACCAGTCAGTGACTGATTTAGCTAAAGGAGCTGTTGCGTTATAATCAAGATAGATTCTATTATTGATTAATTTCACCAATGCTTGTTCTAATTCCTGAAGCAAATGCGCTCATTCCACCATCTGTAGTAGCAGTAGTTGCAGCATTGTTTGCTTGTTGTTGTGCTTTTTCAGCATTAATTCTTTCAACATCACCTTGTACTTCAGAAGATTTTCTAACTAGGTCACCAAGAGAAGTTGTCGCAAGATAATCTCTCATGATAAAACCAAGGTTTTGAAAGTAATTCTTTGATAGGTGAAATTCAACTGTGTTTGCAGCTTCAGCTTCTGTTCCAACAATATCCTTTGCAGGATTAATGTTTTCTCCAACACAATCAAGAATGTCTTTTACAGTGATTTCATCCATGTTTCTAGATAAAACATAACCACCACCTGGTCCTCTTACAGATTTAACTGCTTGACCATTTCTTAGCTTTCTAAAAAGTTGCTCTAAGTAATGTAGTGAAATGTTCTGTCTTTCAGAAATTTCCTGTAAACGAACTGGGTTTCCGTTTGAGTGAGTTGTAAGATCGAGCATTGCTCTAACTGCGTAACGTCCTTTAGATGTAAGTCTCATTGGCCTTCCTCCATAAATCCAAATGTAAAGTTTTCTGATTCAAACAATTTTAAGCAAGTGTGTGCTTCTTGGGTTTCGCGTTCCTTGCTCACCCAGTCCAGTGAAGGCTAACAATCAGTTATCAACCTTCTTCGAATAATAGTATGACAAGGTTAAACGGTGTAAGTCAACATGATTTAATCAAATAATAAAAAAATAAATTTTATAGGCCTGATATGACCCTTGAGGGCACTAAAAATGAATAATAACAAGAGGTTATAAGTATCAAAATATCTTCAAGATTCTTGAGCAAAGTTTTTTACTCGGCTAAATTTGCTCACTTGAATCGCTATATTTTAATCTGCTTAAAAAAGAAGTTTCGCGATGGAAATTCTTCTGCACTTTTTAATTCATTCATCGTTATTTCTAAGAGATAAAAATTAAAACCTTCTCCTACTTCGCGAACCAAATCATTTAAATATTCTCTTCCCCATTCAATAAGAAAAAAATCTTTTCCTTCAAGATAAAGAGGAATTTCTAAATGAATGATTTCATCACGATTTTCGAGACGATAAAAATCTGCATGAACAATATTATCAACTTCGTTAATGATTGAATATGAAGGAGAAGTCGTAGATGATTTTTGATCAATAAATTTTTTTGTAAAAGTTGTTTTACCTGCGCCCACTACACCTTCGAGTACAATCACAGACGGTGTTTTAACGGCTTCTTTTAATTCAATAATAATATTATCAAGATCGTTTTCGTAAACTTTTTTCCAAGAGCGAACATCTGACAGTTCAAGACTCATTGTATCTCCTCTAAAAAATTTCTTTTTTCTATTTTCGTCGAAGAACAAAATTTATCATAGCAGGCAAATAATTTTCTAAACATTTTACATTGGATACTTTGAGAATAGGTCTAAGAATTTCTTTGTTACTGAATCAATTCCCTCAAAGATTGATTGAGCAATAATCCAATGTCCAATATTGTATTCTCTAAAAATTTTAAGCTCTAGTAGTGGAACAACACTCTCAAGAGTTAGGCCATGACCAGCGTGAAAAAGCATAGAAGAATCTTTTACAAGATCATAAGCCGACTTAAACTTCTCAAGGTATTCAGCAATATCTTCACCTTCTAAGAAGGCCTTTGCATATTGACCTGTGTGGATCTCAACTGCATCAGCTTTTAGTTCAAGAGAACGCTTCATTGTTTCTTCAGATGCTTCTACAAATAATGATATCTTTACACCCGGAATATTCTCTTTTAAATATTCCATCGTTTCTTTTACCTTCGAAAGATTAGCATCACTTAGATCGAGTCCACCTTCAGTCGTTTTCTCTTCTCTTTTTTCTGGAACAAGACAGATCCACTCAGGAGAACTCGCAACAGCAATTTCTGCAATCTCACGAGAACATCCCATTTCAAGATTGAGTGGAACACCAAACTTTCTTGTTACAAGAAGTACGGCCTGAACATCGGTATCTTGAATATGTCTTCTATCTTCCCTTAAGTGAATGGTAATTTGATTCGCCCCAGCTCTTAATGTTGCATCAGCAGCGTCCACAAGACTTGGATATCCCTCATCTCTTTGTTGTCTTAGAGTTGCGACGTGATCAATATTTACACCTAATTTACTTATCATTATTTTCTATCCTATTTCTTTTTTAATAATTGCAACTAACTCATTACAAATTTCATTAACAAGCTTGATATTGTCACCTTCCACCATAACTCTCGCTAAAGGCTCTGTTCCTGAGTAACGAATGATAATTCTTCCACGATCCTTGAGCTTAGCTTCGGCTGCTTTGAGTGCATCTTGTAAAGGAGCAATTGCTTCAAAAGCAACCTTATCTTTAACTGTAATATTTTTTAGGACTTGTGGGAAAAGTTCGATTTCTTCCGAGAGCTCCTCCATCGACTTGCCAAAATATTTCATGGCCTCAACTGCTTTTAGTGCGCCAAGAGTTCCATCCCCAGTCGTTGCGTAGTCAAAGAAGATAATATGACCTGAAGGTTCTCCTCCAAGTTTTGCATTACTTTCTTGCATATATTCCATGATGTAACGATCACCAACGCTTGTTCGATGAAATTTAAGCCCAAGTGACTTCAGGTAAATTTCAAGACCAATATTTGACATCACTGTACCAACAACTGTGTCACCTTTTTTAAGTTCTCCAGAGGCAAGCATAAGTTTTGCGAAAATCCCAATCAGCTTATCACCATCAATGAGAGTTCCATTCTTATCAATAATCTGAACTCTATCAGCATCACCATCAAGACAAATACCAAGATCAGCTCTAAGTTTTAACACCTCACTCTTTGCCATATCTGGATGTAAGCTTCCACAATTGAGGTTGATATTCTTTCCATTTGGATTAACTCCAAGAGAGAATACCTCGGCTCCAAGTTCAGAAAGAACCATTGGAGCGACTTTGTAACTTGCGCCGTTAGCGCAATCGACAACAATTCTCATTCCCGCAAGATCATACTCATCATCTAGTGCAGTCTTCACGTGAACGATATAACGTCCCTCAACACCTTCAAGACGTTTTGCACGACCAATATCTCCACCAACTTTGATTGGCATCTTATCCGGATTTAAAATAAGATCTTCAAGAATAAGTTCTACTTCATCAGGAAGTTTAAATCCGTCAGCATCAAAAATTTTGATTCCATTATCGTCAAATGAATTATGAGAAGCAGAAATCATCACTCCTGCATCAGCTCTCATACTCTTAGTTACAAAAGCTACACCTGGAGTTGGAAGCGGTCCCGTGAAAATAACACGTCCACCTTGAGAACAAACACCTGAGGCAAATGCCTGTTCAAGCATGTAGCAACTAAGTCTTGTATCTTTCCCAACTATAACAAGTGGTGTTTTGTTATTTTGGTTTTTCTTTTGAAAATAGTAAGTAACGGCACGTCCAAGTGCTGTTGCAACTTCAGAAGTCATTGGGTATATATTTGCTTTCCCTCTAATTCCATCTGTTCCAAATAATTTTCTTTCTGACATATATTCCTCTTTAATAATTTTGAACGAATTAAAAAACGTTAACTGATATCACTGGCGGGTTTATATTTAGTAAGTGTATTCCCTCAGGTAACTCGGCCCTTAGTCTTACATCAAATTTCCCTTTTTTACCATCCGGAATTTCAGCAAAAACCTTGATATCTCCAGCTGTTAGAACTCTTCCCTCAGGGGCTAGAACATCGAGGGAAACCATTGTTTTTGACGCTTTGAATCTTTGATGAGATGTCACAAACTTAATCTCTATCTTTTTAAGGGTTAGATTCGCACTCTTTGGTTTTATATTGTAAATGAACTTAAAATTAGGCTTTTCAAGGTAGGTGATAAAATCAGGTGGTTCAACTAGCTCCACATCTAACTCTCCGTTACCTGAAAGTGAAGCGAGATCAATGCCACGAGTCTTAGTGATTCCAAAACCTTTCATTATACTACGAGGACCCTCAACCATCACTGTTGCCGGAGCAAGAGTACTGTCAACAAGCTGTAGCTCATCTGCAAGATTTGTTTGAAACTGACTTTTAACTGGAATTTTCTTCTTAATCACGCGATCAAAGCCTAACTGAATCATCTCTGGGGCAAATTCAACGATATCGACACCGAAAGGAAGGATAAAGTCGTGCTCTGAAATTGAATAAGTTAAAGGCTTCTCGATATTTACTTTTCTCTTAGATAAATCAATTGTGATCTCATTATCATTTTCTCTAAATTCTTTTAAAAAGGCACGTGCGCCTTTTAGAGTCACCTCAACCTTTGACGATGACATCTGATCAACACCAACTCCAACAGGAGAGACAATATTAATCTTAAAAGAGCGCTTTAACTGAATTGGTTCTGAGTTAACAACATAGAACCACAAAAAAGATGCAGTTATAAAGCTTAGTACTTTGAGGATATGTCCCTCTAAAAATTTATTTCTCTTATCAAAAATCATAATTTACTCACTACCTGCATTTTTTCTTTAGAAATTGAGTTTCCTAGAAGTTGTGTTAATTTCTTTCTAAGCTCATTCTCACTTGAACACTGAGTGAAGAAACCTTCACTGCAAGTACTAATTCTTCCTGTCTCCTCACTTACCGTGATAACAACAGCATCAGATAATTCAGTGATCCCAAGGGCCGCACGGTGACGTGTCCCATAGTGACGATCGATGTCAACATTCTTCGAAAGCGGAAGAAAGCATCCCGCAGCAACAAGCATATTATCTCTAATGATAATCGCACCATCGTGCAGAGGAGATTTCGGTTGGAAGATAGCATAGATTAAATCACTGTGGATTTTAGAATCAAGACGAGTTCCTGTATCGACATAATTTTCAAGTCCATTTTTCTTTTCGAGAACAATAAGTGCACCAGTGCGTTCTTTGCTTAGAACACTACAAACACGAATGATCTCTTCGATATCAAAATCAATTGGAGAGCGATCAAAGAATTGAAACATCTTCCTCCCCGTTCCAACATTGGCAAGAGCTGCTCGAATTTGATCCTGGAAAAGAATAATAAAAATAATAAAGAAGTAATCGAAGAAATGATCAAGAATCCAGTTCAAAGTATAAAGGTTATAGCTTACTCCGATGGCAAATAGTATCGAGAGAAAAACCATCCCCGTTAAGATCTGAACAGCTCTCGTTCCTTGAACGATTTTTAAAACTTGATAAATCATCAAGGCTACAATTGAAATATCAATGAAATCCTTGAAAGTAATTTGATTAGATAGAACCGTAATGAGATTCATATATATACACCTATTCTTTTTTAAGTATGTTCAGTCAATTATGACACAACGTGCGTCTTTATATAATGCTGAAATATCATGCCTAGTGACTCAAAACCTATTTTAACCGACCTAGAACATCAAGAAAAAATCGCCCAATTCACACAACCCAGTAATCCAGTAGAATAATATTTATGAAAAAATTATTACTACTGACACTCTTAGGCCTTTTAAGTTCAACCCTATTTGCTAATGATGAAGTATTCCTACAAAACTCATCTTCAAGCATACCTCCAAATTTTGAGAGAGGAACACTTCCAATCCCAGAAGACACGCAGGCATTAAAAAATATAAGGGTATTAATCTTCCCACATACTTTGAAAAATGACTGGCGCCATGGAGTTCCAGATAATGCTACAACTTTTAAAATTAAGTCACCTGATAGTGTTATTATCACAGACAACAAGATTAGTCAGAAAATAACTGATGCAACAATAACTTTTAAAAATAAAACAATTTATGCGACTGTTGGAAAAAAGAAGATTAGCTTCAACTCACCTATTACGTTTACAGCGAAAAGACCAATTCTTATCGAACGTCTTGGTAACGAGACAAAATCGAACTCATACTATGGAAAGTTTAAAGTTGGAATTAACGAAAGTGGACTTTATATCGTTAATACGATTGATATGGAAAACTATCTCTTAGGTGTTGTTCCAAGTGAAAGTTCTGCGAGCTGGCCAATTGAATCACTAAAAGCACAGGCCCTTGCGGCCAGAAGCTATGCTCTTTACCACCTTCTTAACACGAAAACGAATAAGGACTGGGATGTCGACGACACTGCAAGATACCAAGTCTACACTGGTATTAATCATAGAAAGCCATCAACAGATAAGGCTGTAAACGATACTGCCGGTGAAGTTATCACTTATAACGGTGAAGTCATTGTCGCGTTCTTTCATTCTTATTCTGGTGGATATACAGATAGTGCAAAAAATATCTTTGGTTCAAACGAGGCTCCATATTGTGATATTTCAACAGAGGTTTTTACAAGAGATCACCTAAGAGAAAACCTATCTAAATCATCACAGTGGATTGTTGAGTCGAGAATGGTTTGGAAAAAGTCAGAGATCATCAAAAAACTAAAAGAAAGAGCAGACACAGCACAAAGATTTAAAAACTTTGATATCAACGGTGAACTTTCATTTAACATCCTAACAACGAATGTAAACTTTGATTCTGCACGTGATTTTGAACTAATCCAAGGCGACAATAGAGAAGAGATTTATTTCCGTGATTTTAGAGCAGCGCTAGGATGGTCGAATTTCAAAGGTTATCACTACTACTTTGAAGATGAAACGCCAACAGAAGTAACAATTAAAGGTTATGGCTGGGGTCACCATGTGGGAATGTCTCAATGGGGAGCTTATATGATGTCAAAGTATTTTGACTACAAGTATGATGATATCATTAAACACTATTATCATAATATTGAGATTACAAAAATTTAAGGGCCAAATTAATGGCCCTTTTTTTATGCTGCTTTTTTATCTGAATCAAAATCTAAATCTTGGTCTGTTGGACCTTCGATTTGGTCTAGAACATCATTTGAAATTAGAAGTTTCTTTCTTAGGGCCTCTCGAGAAATCCCCATCTCTTTCGCTGCTTTTGACTTATTTCCATTATTACGCTTTATTTCCGCTAAAATCATCTCTCTTTCAACAAGAGCTAATCTTTCTTTTAGAGGAATACTAAAGTCTGAAACATATGGAATCGCGCCAAACATTCTCTGCTTCTGAGCAACATCAATTAGCGGAATCGCATCATTTTCAAATGCAACTTCAGTAATGATATGTGCCTTTGGATTGTAAAGAACTGCTTTCTCTACACATTTTCTAAGCTCTGCAATATTTCCTGGCCAGTCATACTGAGTTAATTTCTCCATAGCTTTTGGAGAAAAGCTCTTAAGTAGTAAACCTTGTTTCTTACATTCACTCTTTAAGAAGTATTCTACAAGATGTTCAATATCATCAGCTCTTCTTCTAAGTGACTCAATTGACACATAAGAAGTTGATAAGTACTCATGTAACTCTTTATTAAAAGTTCCTGCTTCAACCATCTCGCCAAGATCCATAGATGTCGTCGCGATAATTTTTGAGTCAAAAGAAACTCGGCCTCCATCAAGACCTTTATTTTTTAAAATATGCAATAACTTATTTTGCATTTGAACATCAAGTTTTCCAACTTCATGAAGAACAACCGTTCCTCCTCGAGTAGTAGCAAAGACACAGTCAACTTCATTTGGACCAAATAGCTCTTTACTCAAAGTATCAAGATCTTTTGTTCCACAATCAATTGTTCTAATCTCATTCAGTCCACGACGTCCTTCATGGTGAAGAATTGTCGCATAAAGACTCTTTCCAACACCTCTCTCTCCATAAATAAGAGTCGGGTCTGCAATATCTTTAAGCTTCAAAATTGAATTTCTAAGTGAACCAACATGAGGTGTTTTTCCAATTAGAGCAAACTTTCTATCATATGGAGCAGAAAATCTTCTAATCTGTGACTTATCACTTACTGGATTGTAGTTATGAAATACAGATGAGAACACAAGGGCCAAAACCTTCATTGTTTTTTCATCTTCAATCGTAAATCGATCTTGATTTCTCTTATTAATAATCTCAATTACACCGATGATTTTATCTTCACGATTATGAATTGGATGACAGACAATCGACTTCGTTTTAAAATCGAGAACTTCGTCAAATTGATTATTAAAACGCGACTTATCATTATTTGTGTCAATATTTAGAGCAACACCTGTTGTAAAAACAGATCCGGCAATCCCCAAACGATAATCAAATTTTAGTGAACTCTTATCAACACCAAGAGCTGCAATCGCTTCAAGTTCATTTGTATCTGGATTAATAAGGAAAATACTTGCTCTTTGAGCATTAAGAATTCTTACAACTTCCTCAAGCATTGAATCGAGGAATCCATCTTTATCTCCAAAATGAGTAATATCTTTAAAAAGAGACAAAAGTAGAGAGAACATTTCAAAACCATCGCTGGCCTTTGTATATCTTTCTTTAAGAGCTGAATCGATTAAACAGTCCTTAAGGCGATCATTTGAAAATGACATCACGTAAGCTTCAAGAAACTTTTTAATTTTATCTTCTGTCTCAATCTCGACACCATAAATAATCTCTTCATCATCAAGACTATTAGTAAATGCACGAACGACAGATCCTGAAAGATCAAGGTGATACTTTTTAAATTGTAAAGAAATCGATAACTCAGTCCCTACTGATATTCTATCTTTTGTAGAAAATCCAAAACCTGTAACAGATATGTCAACGAGTTTAGCGTCTTCTATATATGTTAGATTACCTAAATCATCTTCTTGCTGTACTAGAAACCTTAAATTATCGGCCTCTTCAACAGGTATTCTGAACGACTGATAAAATTTGAATTCTGAAAAACTTGCAAGCATATTGGCTCCTTTCACGACAAAGCGCTTCATTTCAAAAGATTTATCGGTCAGCAGAACTAAAAACTTTAGCTTCTCGCCAACTTTTGATGGCACAGAGTGAACTGCTCAAGATTAAACTAGCCTGAAATAGGGTTAAATCATTTGATGAAAAATCTGTGACGTAAATTTAGATATTTCTGGTCCCCTTCTTTAGAAATAAGACTCATTTACAGAGGTGAATAACCCTACAAGCGGATTTAGGTTATAACAGAAAGATAAATTTTGACTCAATCAGTAACCTCAGGTCAGCACTCCTTTAGTCGTTACTGATAAATGAAAGCTATTGAACGTGAAAATCTTACTACTTTCCACGGGTTATATTAGCAAATAAGGAAAAATCATAGACAAGACTCATAGTTTTTGGCATTAAATACATATTACAAAATTAACATTTAAATTGGAGTAAACCATGATTTTTGAGGGTTCTGAAAAGAAGGCCGAGATTATTATTGATAAAGAGAAACTAAACCTTCTTGAACTTGATAATTCCCTCTGGACAAAACTTGTTGCTAAAGCAAACGCAACAATTCTTTCATCAATTGAGAATGAATACATAAAAGCATTCCTACTTTCAGAATCAAGTCTCTTTGTTTACCAAGATAGAATACTCATTATCACTTGTGGACAGACAACTCTCATTGATGCAATCAACTTCTTCATCAATGAACTTGGAAAGCTAAATATTAAGCAACTTATTTTTCAAAGAAAGAATGAATACTTCTCATATCTTCAACCTACAACATTCTTCGATGACATCAAAATTTTAGAAGAAAGTTTTGAAGGTCATGCATTTAGAATGGGAAATATGGATGATCATCATAACTTCGTCTACCATCTAAGAAACTCTTACTGCCCAGATGCAGACGATAGAACATTTGAATTACTACTTTATGAAATCTCTCCAAAAGCGAGAGATATCTTAATGAAAGAGAATGTAACAAAGGAAGAAATTAGATCATTTTTAAAACTCGATGAAATTCTTCCAGGATTTCAAATTGATGATTTTGTTTTCAAACCATATGGTTATTCATTAAACGCAATTAAAGATCAAGAGTACTTTACGATCCACATTACTCCACAGGAAGAAAGTTCTTACGTGAGTTTTGAAACTGATATCAACCTTAAAGATCATATTGATAAAATCATTGAAGCTTTTGAACCAGGAGCTTACGACTTTATCGAATTTAGACCTGAGAATGCAGGTTGTGGAAAAACAACTCCTGGTCTTTATGAATTAAAAACACAAGCACAGAGTCACCTGTCTTGTGGATACACAATGTACTTCTCTCACTTCTACAAGAAAAGAGAAGGACTATTAGCTCCATATACAATTTTATAAACGAAGGATATTTTATGCACAGTAATTTATGGGTAGAAGAAGTTTTTGAAGATATATACGGAATGAGATTTAAAGTTGAAAAAGTACTTTATTCTCAAAAGAGTGAATTTCAAACAGTAGACGTTGTTGAAACAAAGGGGCATGGTAAAATGCTTCTTAACGACGGCCTGGTAATGATCACAGAGAGAGATGAATTTGTTTATCACGACATGATCACTCACGTTCCACTATTTGTTCACCCTAACCCAAAAAAGGTACTTGTTATCGGTGGTGGAGATGGTGGTACAGCACGTGAAGTTTTAAGACACGCAGCTGTTGAAAAATGTGTCATGGTTGAAATTGATAAATGTGTAATTGATGCATGTATCGAGCATATTCCACAAACTTCTGAAGTTCTCAAAGGTCACGAAAAGCTCGAACTAATTGTTGGAGACGGAGTTAAGTACGCTAAAGAAACAACAGAAAAATTTGACGTTATTATCGTAGACTCAACAGACCCAATCGGTCCTGCGGCTCCACTATTTGGTCCAGAGTTTTATAATGATATCTATAGCTGTCTAAGTGAAAATGGAATTGTTGTTTCTCAGGGAGAATCACCATTTTTTAATGCTGATGTACAAAAGAGTATGCTTGAAGTTCTTAATGGAATCTTTCCAAAAGTTTTCATCTATAACTTCTCTAACCTATCTTATCCAGGTGGTTACTGGTCATTTACTTTTGCTTCAAAAGGTCTTGAGCCAATCAAAGATTTTGACGCTTCAAGAGTTGATGCTAGCAAGCTAGAATTTAACTACTACAATAAGGGCCTACATACGAGTGCTTTCATGATTCCATCATTTCACCGTAAGCACCTAAAAGGTCTGATCCAAAATCCAGAGACTCTTTTCTAAAAAATGAACTACTGGATTTTTAAGTCAGAGCCAGACACTTTTTCGATTGATGATCTAAAATCACGTCCAGGGCAAAAAGAGCCCTGGAATGGTGTTAGAAATTACCAAGCGAGAAATTTTTTGAGAGACGAGGTCAAAGTTGGTGACCTCATCCTCTTTCACCACTCAAGCTGCAAAGTGCCTGGGATAGCAGGAGTTGCAAAGGTTGTGAAAGCAGCCTACCCAGACCATACCGCACAAGACAAGACAAGCGATTATTACGATCCAAAAGCAACTCAAGAAAATCCAATTTGGTACATGGTAGATGTTCAATTTGTAGAGAAATTTACAGACGTCATTACATTAAAAGAAATTAAGGAAAATCCGAAATTCGAAAATCTCATCCTTACTCGTAAAGGAAACAGACTTTCAATTATGCCGATCTCAAAAAAAGAATTTGAAGAGCTTAGTAAATTAAGATCTTAAGCCCCTGCAAGAATTCTCGCCCCGGCCCCGTATAGGAAAACATAAGAAGAGCTGTCGTCATCACGATAGCGATAGCAAAAGTCGCAAGGATAAAAATCCCAGTGGTCCCAACACGATTTTTAAAACTCTGTTCGAAGTATAAATGAAGATCTTCCGTCTTATTATGAAGAGGCGCTTCAACCATCTCCGGTTGATGATCACCACCGAAATCACCTTGTAAATTTTCTTCTGAACTTGATGATGAACCACCATCTAAATCTAAGTTTGCTAAATCCATAACTAGTCTCCGAGGTACTTATCGGAGACTAGCAATCAAATATTAAGCGCTTTGTAGTTTTGAATGTTTAGCGTATTGAGTGTCAACCCCAAGGATATGACTTACGAGCCAGTTTTTAAGGAAGGCTACAAACTTCTTCTTATCAAGAGTATTAGATTTTAACTGCCCTTCATATTCCCCAAATTTTGCGAGCATATTTTCATGAATCTTCTTATGAGCAGCATAATCTGGGTAATTAATACTTCTCATAAACTCCTCTTCTTCCGAAAAATGAAACACAGTAAAGTTCTTTAATGATTCAAACCTTTCCATTGTCTCGCTTCTGTCGTCATCATTAAGAGAGAGAACAAGGTAATTAATCTTTTCAATCAACTCCTGGTGCTCTTCATCAACTTTATCAATACCGATAAGGAATTTATCATCCCACTTAAAGTCAGCTAAAACTTGCGTTACCTTCTGACCAGAAGTGACTTCTTCATAAGTTGATTCAAAAGACTCATCAAGTTCTTTAAACTCATCATTTAATGAGGAAGCAATTTGATAAGCCTGTTTTGCCACAAGAGTTGTTCTTTGATTATTTTGCTCTAGTAGATAAATGGCTTTTGAAATTTGCTCAACACCGATCGCTTGCTCAGAAGTTGATCTTGATATTTCTCCAATCTTTGCTGAAACAATATCCACAGTACTTGCGATCTCATTGAAAGTTCTCATGCTCTCTTCAACACTTTGGCTTCCTACTTCAATATTACGGGAAGCCATTTCAATAAGTGTATGTACTTTGTTAGTTGTATCATCAACAATTCTATTAACTGTCGTTAGACCTGACTCAAGGATTGCCGAAATCTCTTTCGCCGCTTCCCCTGACATATTAGCAAGGTTTCCGACCTCTTCAGCAACAACAGCAAAACCTTTACCGTGCTCACCTGCACGAGCCGCCTCAACAGATGCGTTGAATGAAAGAAGTTTCGTTTGAAAAACGATATCATTAATAATTTTTGTTTTTTCAGAAATTTCAGAGATTACGTTTTTAATTTGATCAAACTCTTTTGTATTTTCACTCATTGAAACTTCAAATTCATTATTACCATCTTTAATAACAGAGAATGCTCCGCCAAGTTCAGACATTACTTTCTGACCCGCACGCACTTTCTCAAGACAAGAAGTTGTCTCTCTCAATGACTCATCAGTGAAGTCACGATTAACTCTCAGTGTTGCATTGATCTGATCCATCGCTGAAACTGTTTGATGAAGTTGCTCAGCCTGCTCAATCGCCCCTTCAGAAAGGTTGCTACTTGTAGAGGAAATTTGATCAGAGACACCTGATAGAGAGTCAATTTTCATTTTTAGATTTGCAAGATGGGAAGAGACCTTCTTACTTTTTCGGTAATCAAGAATTTGAATAACTGCAATAATGGCCAACAAAAGGACACTAAAACCAAGTGTAAAAAAATTATCGCGATGATATAGAAAATTATAAACAATGTTACATGTCAATAAAGTTAATATGACTTTCATCATGATCTCCTGAGCATTTTATAAATTCTCAAGCCAGTTCGGATTTTTGTCAAATAATTGTAGCCATTTAGAGACATGATAATAATCATTAAAGAATCTTAATATTTTAAATACCTGAAAAAAAAAGGAGTCTTAAGACTCCTTTTTTTACATTTTTAAGTAAGTATAACCTTTTAAACAATCTTCATAGAAGTCAGTAAGGCCTACCCCTTCTCTCGGATTTATTAACCCGCGAGAAACCTGGTGATCAATTGCCTTTTTTACAGTGAAGGCCATGAACTGTGGATTGTACTGCATTGTTGAAAGAACTTGTGCAGCCGAAGTTCCTTTAATGATCTCTTCAATATAAAATCCTTTCGGATCATCTTCATGAGCGTAAACGTGAACTTCAGTAAGGCGTCCAAAAAGGTTATGCATATCACCCATAACGTCTTGGTAAGCACCTGTCAGGAAAATTCCAAGATAGTAATCCTCACCAGAAGCAAGGTCATGAAGAGGAATTGTCTTCTTCACACCTGTTTCCATATCAATAAACTTATCGATCTTCCCATCACTATCACAAGTAATATCAACGAGAGAAACTCTCTTCTCTGGACGTTCATCAAGTTTTGCGATTGGTACTACTGGAAGTAATTGGTCAATGGCCCAACTATCCGCTGCAGATTGGAATACAGAGAAGTTACATAGGTACTGACCAGCTAAATAATCTTCAAGATCAAGAGCTGTATCGTGTACGTAATCTTCTTTAGAAACAAGACTTGAAACTTTCTTTAAGACTTTCCAATAAATTGTTTCAATTTTAGCTCTCTCTTCAAGAGAAAGAATCCCAAGAGAAAATGCATTAAGAGCATCTTCTTTTAGTTTAGAAGCATCGTTGTATGCCTCCTGCCAATTTCTATACTTATCAAGTTCTTCATCAAGCTCTCTCATGTTAGAAACAAGGATATGCTCGCCTGTAGTTTTCTTCGTATCAAAATCAACATTTGTATTATCAATTTCACCAATAATATTTGTAATAACACAACTGTGGTGAGCAGTAATAGCACGACCTGATTCTGTAATAATATTTGGGTGATCAACGTCTTCAAGATCACAAACCTGCTTCAAACCATAAACGATGTCAGCAACATACTCTTCAATTTGATAGTTAATCGATGAATCATTTGTTGAACCAGTTCCGTCGTAATCGACACCAAGTCCACCACCAACGTCAAAGTACTCAAGAGGAACCCCAAGCTTAGCAAGCTTACAGTAAATTCTTGAACCTTCAGCAATGGCATCTTTGATCGCTCTAATATCTGTAATTTGAGAACCAATATGAAAGTGGAATAACTTTAATGAATCAAGAAGATCATTTTCTCTTAGAAGGTTTACAGCGAGAAGAATTTCACTAATTGAAAGACCAAATTTGGCCCTCTCTCCACCAGAACTCTCCCACTTTCCTTTACCCTTAACAGTCATCTTTGCTCTAATACCAATTAATGGTTGAACATTAAGTTCTTTTGCCAGACGAATAATTTTTGTAAGTTCAGTAAATTTCTCAACAACAATAAGCATCTTACGATTAAGCTTTCTTCCAAGAAGAGCAAGCTTAAGATACTCCTCATCTTTGTAACCATTAAGAACAGTTAGTGAGTCTTTATTTGTATTGTATGCAAGAACAGCTATCAGCTCTGCTTTTGAACCAGCTTCGAGTCCAAAGTTATACTTACTTCCAGCATCAACGATCTCTTCAACAACTTCTCGCATCTGGTTTACTTTAACAGGATAAACTCCAAAGAACTTTCCTTCGTAACTTGCATCTTCGATTGTATCTCTGAAAGTCTTATTTAGAAGCTTAACTTGAGCTCTAAGAATATCGTGAAAACGAAGAACCACAGGAAACTGAACGCCTTGAGATTTGATTTCTTCGATAACATCACTAATCACGATCTTTTGTTTTGAGCGCGATTTTTGAGGAAGAACGGAAAGATTCCCTTCTTCATTAATTTCGAAGTAACCTGCTCCCCATTTAGAAACATTATAGGCCTTATCCGCATCCTCTACGGTCCAATCATTTTTCAATACCGACTCCAAAAAACTGGTTGAAACCAGAAAAAAATATAATAAAAAATCAGCTCACATATACAGTAAGTCCGATTAAAATAAAAGAATATTAGTTCTTTTTACCTGACTCTTCTTCGTTATTTTTTTCACTCATTACTAAATTAGATTTCTTAAGGCTTGAGTGGAAAATAGCATAGTCGATTGAAAGCTTAAATTGCTCCCAGTACTCTTTATGCTTTCTATTGTCACTAGAAGGTAACTCAAGAGTTATTGTAGGAATATTTCTCTCATTTCCCGCATAGTTCCCTAGGCTTCCTGGAAAGAAAGGATAATTCTTTACAGTATAGCCCTTGGCCATCTTGCTCATCTGGTCAAGGAGGTTTTCTGCATTACTGCCAATTTCGTGAAAATGCTTATGTGCCATTGTAGGCCCATCATAATCAAGAATTGTCAGCGGAGCATGAACAGAAATAATTTTTGTAGGGTTATATCTCTTAATTAAATTAACTTGAAATAAAGTTTCTGGCTCTGACATTGAAGTCTTGCCTGGATCTCTCCTCTTATCCTTTCCATAACGAGAGGCCCAAAGTTTTCTTGCGCTTTTAGACCAATCTTTTGTTGGAAAGTTTCTATTTACATCAACACCTCTCGCGTTCGTACGAGTTGGTCTCTTTTTAAAAAATGAATCTGGTGAGACAATAGGTGCAACGACAATTAGGTTATCTTTCAGCTTTTGCTTACCAAGTTCAGTATGAGTTTTCTGATAAAGGTGGTGAAGAATATCAAAACAGAATTTAATAGGAGTGATTTCATCGCCATGGACACCACACATGATTAGTGTCATATTGCGTGGTTCTTCTTTATGGGCATCCTCATCTCCATAGACTGCCCAAATTAAAGGGTCTCCAAGAACAGAATTTCTTACATGATTCCACGAAAAAGAATCACAGTGACTTCTTCCCCATCCATAGTGGTGAAATTTTGACTCAATCTTAGTACAAAAGTCAGACACGGCCTTTGTTTCTGGAACTTTTACAAACTCTACTTTTTCTACTTCAGATAAAATAGGTTTTACTAAAGGAGACTCTGTTTTCTCAACTGATACATTTACCTCTTCAGTTTTTGTAATAGGATTTTCAATAGGTGTAATATTTGAACACCCAGCAAGAATAAATATTAAAATTAGCGCTATAAACTTTTTCATATTAGGCCTATTATATACAGAGCGAATTAGAAAATACACATAATTATGAAGATTATTATAATAGCAAATTCCCCCCAATTCTATACTGTTAGAAGGCTTTTCGAAGAGATTGAGGCGTATGGTCATACAGCTCAATTTATCACTCCAAAGGAGCTTAGTACAAGTCTCGCACCGAGTATCGTTTTGAATCGCTGCAGTGGAATTTCATACGATGACTCAGATCTCGATACCCTCTCAAAAATAAGAGGAGCACTGGTATCTAATGATATTGAACATACTCGCATATTTAGAGACAAATGGCTCCAGTTTAACTATTTCCAAAAGTATGGCATCCCGACCATTCCTAGCTTTGAGCTAGGGACATCTACTAATAGGTCTAATATTCCTGAATCGATGCATGGCTATTTATTTAAACCAAAGCGAAGCAATCAAACAAAAGGGATTATCAAGACGGAAAATATCAATTATCAGACCAAGGACCAGCGCTATATCATTCAACCTCTTCTTGAAAAAAAAGCTGAATATCGTGTTCTTATTGCATTTGGAGAGGTTCTTGGCATATTGAAAAAGAACCACAGTGACCCATTCGAACTATTAAACTGTGAAAAATCCCATCTTGAATACCTAGAATACGCTCAGGCCACAACTGGATTCAAGCACCTTATCGAAAAAATCATGCCCCATGGGCCTCATTTTTACGGCCTTGATATTCTCGAAGATGTGCATGGGGACCACCTACTCATCGAACTTAATAACGTTCCAGGCTTCGAATACTTTGAAAAGATCAGTCATGTAAATGTTGCAAAATCTTATCTCCAGGGCCTTCTAAATAAATTCAATGACTTATGTAGCTAAAGTTAAACATTCGTATTTCCGATAAAAATATTGTTTGCCTACTGAAACTTTTAGTATATACTGTTATCAGGAGTTTAGAATGTATATCTGTATTTGTAACGGAATCACTGAAGAAATGTTGGAAACTGCGGCCAAGCAAAGCCACAGCGAAAGAGAAATCCTTAATCGTCTAGGGGTTGGAAATTCTTGTGGTATTTGTGTTATCGATGCTATCGAAAAACTCAATCAAAAGAATCTGGCCAAACAAAATAACAACGAAAAAAAATCTTAATTAGACTTTAATTCGAATTCCCCTTAGAATAATTTCATATTTTTAAACAAAGGGAATTCATATGAAAGGTAATCAACAAGTTATTGATGCTTTAAACAAAGTATTAACTAAAGAGCTTACTGCCATCAACCAATACTTTCTTCACGCAAGAATGCTTCAAGACTGGGGTCTTGAAAAAATCGGTCAACTTGAATACAAAGCAAGTATCGATGAAATGAAACACGCTGATGAAATCATCAAAAGAATCCTTTTCCTTGAAGGACTTCCAAATGTTCAAAAACTAGATCGCGTACGTATTGGTCAAAACGTTAAGGAAATTATCGAAGCTGACCTAGCGGTTGAGCACGAAGCACTTCCAATCCTTAGAGAAGCAATTGAACTTTGTGAGAAACTACAAGATTTTGCTTCGAGAGAACTTTTCACAGAAATTTTAGAAAGTGAAGAAGAGCATATTGATTGGTTAGAAACTCAACAAAGTCTTATCGATAAGGTTGGGCTTGAGAACTACATGCAATCACAAATCTCAATGGATTAATTTCAAAATAAAAGTCTACTCAAGGAACCCCCTTGAGTAGATTTATTTCAGATCAAATTATAATTAAAAATCGTGATTTACTTTTGGCAGTCTTGATACCATCAAGATTGGAATAATTAGAAATAACGCTCCAAAATAATATGGAGTGGCCGAATTAAACTTCCAATAAACTAATGAAGCTACGATTGGACCAATCACACGGGCCAGGGCCCCTAGTGATCTAAAAATCCCAATACTATGTCCTTGTTGCTCCGCTGGTGAGTAAATCGAAACAAGCGAAGTTAAACATGGTATTGCCATCGAACTTCCAATTGCCAAGAAGAATAAACCTGCATAGATAAGAAAGCTAGACTCCGCCAGACCAATAAGCACAAGTCCAGGAATAATTGAAATTAATCCCATTAGTGCCATCTTTTTCTCACCTACCGAGTGAGCCTTTCTTCTTACTACTCCACCTTGAACAAATGCGATGACGAAACCAATGAAGATAAACATATACGCATTATCCATTGACGAGTAACCAAGTCTTTCGGCCGCAAGGAAAGTTAGTGTAAACTCCATTCCAGAGAAGCACATAAGAAATAAGAAGTGACCAATATTTGTCGCGTTTACGCCAGCATATGGGAGTGGCTTAAATAGCTTAAAGATATTTGCTGTTCTTTCTGTGTGATGAACTTGTCTCTTATCTTTTGGAAGAGATTCTTCAAACTTCTTGTAGAGATTGAATAAGTTAAAGAGTGATAAAAGCCCGGCGATAAGAGCTGGCATTGAAAATGGGTTTACACCAATCGCCACGAGTTCAGGATAAACTTTTGTAAGATCAAGCATTGATGAAATACCACCAAGAGCAGGACCGATAATGAATCCTAGAGCAAAGGCGATACCGATCGTTGCCATTCCTTTTGAGCGATTTTCTTTCGTCGTAACATCAGCAACAACTGCAGTGGCCGTAGAAATATTTCCTCCCATAATCCCACCAATGAAGCGAGCAAGGATTAAAACTGTGAAGCTTCCAGAGAAGAACCAAAGTACGTAACTAAGAAATAGTCCAAAAACTGAAACTAAAAGAACAGGTCTTCTCCCAATTCTGTCAGAAAGAGCTCCCCACAAAGGTGCGGCAAAAAACTGTAGCAACGAGTAGATTGCTCCCAGAGCTCCACCAAAAAGTACGATTGAGTTAAAGTTTGAAACTCCACCTGTTTCGGTGAGAGTTGTAATCGATCCAAAGATAGCTTTTAAAAAATAATTATCTCCATCAACAAGCAGATAGTGTTTTGCAAGAGATGGAAAAAGTGGAAAGATAATTGAGAATCCCACAAGGTCAAGAAACAGCGTTAAAAAAACAATCTTAAGTGATTTCTTTGCTTGATCCGACATTGGAGGTGTAGTCATTTTTAATTCTGGCATTTCGTTATAATCCTCTTTTTTAATTTCATGTTCGAGAGTTGGAAGTTTTCCTTCGTCGAGGGCCAAGCATTCAACATACTCAGCAAAATCCTTACACCACTGTTCATCAGTATTAACACATGGTACGTGGAAAACCTCTCCCCCATATTCTTTTACTTCATCACCAAGCTCATTGCCAATTTCGTCAATTGTCTCTAAGCAATCTGCAACAAATGATGGACAATAAACGGCAACTTTTTTTCTCCCTGATTTTACAAGATCTTCAACATACTTGTCAGTATAGGGATCAAGCCACTCTTCGCTTCCAAAGCGAGACTGATAAGTCATGTGAATTCTATCTCGATCAATTCCCTTAACCCTATCCTTTATTAACTTAAAAGTCTCAAAGCAGTGTTGATAATATGGATCTTTCTTTTGTAGTACTCTCCTCTTTGGAATTCCATGAAAAGAAATGACAAGGTCATCTGGATTTTTTTCAGCGAGCGTTTGTTCGATATTTTTAACCGAGTTATCAATAAATGCTTTTAAGCGATGAAATTGTGTCACTACCCTTAGATCAGGAATAATTACTTTTGTTTCTAAAAGCTTTCCTAAGAAATCAATACCCGAAGCAATTGTACTCTCCGAATATTGTGGAAACATAGGTATCACAACAAGCTTGGTTGCAGGAGCTTCCTTCTCTTGCAGCTCTTTTTCCCATGCGGCATAGACCTCGCCGACTCGCGGAGTGGAAAGAAGAAAAGCATGTGTAACTTCAACATTCTCACTTGTCAGCTCATTTACTTTTTCAGCAAATTCGCGAGTAATACGCGTTAGAGGAAATTCATTTCCTTCCCAAATCCTTGAATATAATTTTGCAGAATTTTTAGGTCTAAAGGGCAGAACAAAGAGATTCAATATAATCTTCCAAAGAAATGGATTAATATCCACAACTCTTGGATCACCTAAGAATTCTTTTAAAAAGACCTTGAGGTCTTTTTTTGTTGGAGCTTTTGGAGAGCCTAATTGGACGAGAACTACCTTTACAACAGGTTTAGTTGTCTTAGGGAGCGTAACTAATTCATGCCCTTTTGCCATTTTGACCGCCTAGTGATAATAATGAGATATTCATACAATAAGTATCAAGAAAAGAAGTAATTGAAAACATAAGGATTAATAAAGTGGCAAAATCACTGGGAAAAAAGACTCAGACAAAAGTCGGACAGAAAAAAATAAACAAAGGCCGTGACGCAAAAGAACTTAGCGCTCACATCCTCGGGAGTGCTCATACAGAATACCCGAGTACTTATAGCCCAGAGAGCCTAGAGAGCTTTCCGAATAAAAACCCAGGTAAGGATGCATGGACGACATTTGTCTGTACAGAGTTTACATCTTTGTGTCCAAAAACGAACCAACCAGATTTCGCGCGTATATATATTAATTATATTGCCGACAAAGATATGGTAGAATCTAAATCACTAAAGCTCTATTTATTTAGTTTTAGAAATCATGGGGACTTCCATGAGGACTGCGTTCAGAAAATCTGTGATGATCTCACGGCCCTAATGAACCCAAAATACCTTGAGGTTATCGGTGAATTTACTCCACGTGGAGGAATTGCAATTTATCC
Organism: Bacteriovorax sp. Seq25_V; assembly: GCF_000447795.1. Lineage (NCBI taxonomy): Bacteria > Pseudomonadati > Bdellovibrionota > Bacteriovoracia > Bacteriovoracales > Bacteriovoracaceae > Bacteriovorax > Bacteriovorax sp. Seq25_V. The sequence goes on from NZ_AUNI01000014.1 coordinate 28,654, forward strand.
TTATGCTCAAAGTAGTAATAAGCAGAAGAAATATAAGGATTTAAAAGATAAGAGATTCTTTGATTACGCCCCGGGGAAGTATTCAATGGAACTTTCTAAAATCTACTAAGCAAAGGATTAGTCATGTTTGGAATGAGTGAAGGATTAATTATTTTAGCAATCGTCGTTCTCTTCTTTGGTGGAAAGAAGCTTCCAGAGCTTGGAAAAGCACTTGGACAATCACTAAATAGTTTTAAGAAAGGTCTTAAAGACGAAGAAGAAAAAGATAAAATTGAAGATCAGAATAAAAAATCTTAAAAAATGATTCTAGGCCTTATAAGCTTTTATGAGGCCTACTATATCCCCAACGACGGCCGAGATATCAAATGGCTTCATAATAATTTTTGTTACCCCTAACTTATTAAGTTCCGCTTCATCAAAGTCAATTCGACCAGTAGAAAGAATAAATGGTTTTTCTGTGTAATTTGGCAGGGTCTTAATTTTTTCAAGAAATTCAAGTCCTGAGATATTAGGCATTGTAGCGTCAGAAACAATAGCGTCATAACTATTGCCACTTTCTATGAATGCAAGAGCTTCCGATGGGCAAGTGAAGCCAATGGCCTCATGTCCTTCCATCTCGAAAATATCCGTACAAAGCTCAAGAAGATCTGCTTCATCATCGACTATGATTAACTTAAATTTTTCCATGAGTTATTATCACCTAGAGCTCATTTTAAACAAAGAAATTTTGAACAAAAAAAACCTTCCATACGGAAGGTCTTAATTTTATTGATTTTTTAGTCTTTTGAGTCGACCTAGAAATTATTCGATAATTTCTAGAACTGACCTTTTTTTAAGCTTAGTTGAGGCAGCGTTAAGAATAGTTCTTAATGCTCTAGCAGTTTTACCTTGCTTACCAATTACTTTACCTAAATCACTCTTATCAACTTTAAGTTCGATAACAGTAGTTTGCTCACCTACGATCTCACCAACTTCAACTTTGTCTGGCATATCAACAAGTGCTTTACTTACATATGTAATTAATTCTTTTAATTCGCTCATCTTCAACTCTCTCTTAAAATAAGTACAACTTTAATTTAGCTAATTTAAAAAAATTTTTACTAGTTTAAAGTTACTTTATTTCTTTTAAGAAGAGATTTAACAGTATCAGAAATAGTAGCACCAGTAGCTAATAGTTCCTTAATTCTGTCTGCTTTTACGTTTAGTACTTCACCTTCAGATAAGTGTGGATTGTACTGACCAAGTTTTTCAGAGAAACGTCCGTCTCTTGGCTTTCTTGAATCTGCAGCAACGATTGTGTAAATTGGCATGTGTGTTCTACCACCACGTTGTAATCTAATAGTTAACATTTATCACTCCTACTTTATTGATCACTTGAATTTTTAATTCTAGCTAACTTTCTTTTTAATACGTTAAAAACAATGTAAATTAATAAAATTACTTAAAAAAAGCAACAAAATTCTACTTTTATTACATTTAGACGACAAATGTAATAAAATCTTTCTATTATGACAAGTAAAGAATTGAGGCCTGCAAATTTTATTAACATCCATTGCCACAGGCTTTCAAGCGAAAAATCCATATTCTCATACAATCCAGGAATCAACGACTTACCTAAAGGCGTCTTATTTAGTATCGGCATCCATCCCTGGAGCTTGTCTGGCGAGATTATACCCCAATTACAGGCGATGAGTGAGGTTTATAACCTCGCCCAAGATAATAAATGCCTTATGGTCGGAGAAAGCGGTATCGACCGCATGAGAGGGCCAAATCTTGAGTTTCAAGAAGACTCGTTGAGAGAGCATATTAGGATTAGCGAGGAGCTAGAGAAGCCCTTAATTCTCCATAATGTCCGTGGACTTGATGTGATCTTGAAGCTTCACCGTGAAATGAGGCCCAAGCAGGCGTGGATTTTACATGACTTTAATGGCAATGATATCCAGATTAAACAAATAAAGGGTAAGAATATTTTTGCCTCACTTGGTCCAACTTTCATGAGAGACAATTCTAAGATTGCTCAGTTTGCAACTGATCTCGATATCAAGACGATCTTCTTTGAAACAGATGATGCCAAGGATTTAAAAATCTGCGCAGTTTACGAGAAGTATGCAGGCCTTTTGAATATGGAGCTTCAAACGCTCTGCGATCAAATCGAAAAAAATTTCTCTAATTTGTTCGGCTCGAATGTCTGACCGCAGTTGAGATTTTATTAAAAAGTGTATTCGGGTTTACTGGCTTGATCACATAGCTATCAACACCAGAATTGATTGCACTCATTACATGATTAGAGTCACGGTCGGAAGAAACCATAATAAAAATAGTTTCCTTAAAGCGCGCATCAATTTTCATTTTGGATAGAAGATCGATTCCTGAAAGTCTCGGCATCTGCCAGTCGGCAAGAACAAGCTCAACCGGATCGAAATGCTGGTAAGAATCCTGCATAATCGAGAGCGCACGAAATGCATCAGGGGCTACCTGAACCCTCGTAAAGCCACGTCTCTCCAGTATATTCTTTATCAGTGATCGTGTATCCGGACAGTCATCAATCACCAAAATTTTAAGTGAAGGTTTAAGCTTCATGAAATCTCCTTAAATCGATATAATTAAGAAACTTTCTTCTCCATCTCAACTTCTACTTCATCACTATGTAATCTATCCGCAAGTATTTCGTGCCAGTCATTTAAAAATGAGATGCACTTAGAAACGATCTTAATTAGCTGCCCCTTTGGCAATGGCTTAGTCAGTAAATATTTTGCGCCACGATTAAAACACTCGATTGCAGTCATTATCGATGTATCAGCAGTAACACCTATAATTTGGAGTCCACGCTGAAGGTTGATACAATTTGAAATCACATCAGCACCACTTGTAAATTCAAGATGAATATCAGTGATAACAATATGAACAAGATGTGAGCGAATAAAACTCATCGCCTCATCGGGATTGCTAAAAGCAGAGATGGAAATATCAGCTTCCGATACACTCGAAAGTTGTTTCCACATAAGATTGAGCATCTCCGGGTCATCATCAATCAAAACAATCCTATAAGGCCTGGTGAAACTCATCATAACAAACTCCAATCATCCTCTTTTTCAGTGACAAGGATAAATTCAACAATTAAATTATACCAAATAACGCTGTTGTTTAAAAATAAATTAACTTTAGAGAAACTCGCGAAACTGTTCACATGACAACATATCTTAATAATCATATTAACTTTCCGATCGTTCTCGCCCCGATGGTAGGCCTCTCCCATGTCGCCCTCCGCGAAACCCTATTAGAATACATTCCAGAAAATTTTCAAACTTTTTGGACGACGGAAATGCTTAACTCGCGAAAACTTCCTTCACAGGATTTAAGCATTCAACCACAAACTCTAAAGCATGAAAGAGACCATAACTTGTGGCCGCAAATTCTTTGTAATGAAGAGAGCGCAATAAGGGACTCAATACCAGTTTTAGAAAACTGGGGCGCCAAGGCGATTGATATCAATATGGGTTGTCCTGTTAGAAAGGCATTAAAACATAATTATGGCGTCTCTTTGATGGGAGATATCGATTACGCGAGTGAGGTCGTTCTTCTGGCGAGTAAATATGCGACAGTACCAATCTCAGTCAAGCTTCGGGCCGGACTTCAAAAAGATGAAACTTTTCTACTACGCTTTTGTGAAGCACTAATAAAGAATGGCGCAAATTGGTTAACTCTCCACCCAAGAACGGCAGAAGAAAAACGAAAGGGCGAAGCTGACTGGAAACAAATTAAACTTTTAAAAGATAACTTTGATATTCCAATTATCGGTAATGGTGATATTCAATGCTTTCATGATATTGAAAGTCTTTTTGAAAGAACTCAATGTGATGCTGTGATGATTGGCCGTGCTTTCACAGCAAAACCTTGGTTATTTCTCGAATACGCAAGATCCAAAGGCATCAAACTGTCTTCGTGGCAAGAATCACAACTGCCTGATTCACCAGAGGCACAAGCGAAGGCCTATGGTGAATTTTTAAAAATCTTTGTTTCGAATTGCTTTAAACATTTTAGCGATAAAGATGCGATCAAGAGAATCCTCTTTATGGTGCGTGTGGGTCATGTATGGCTAAACTTCGGACACTCTCTTTCAAAGAAACTTCAAAAGATTTCAGATCTTCAATCAACTCTTGAAATTATTGAAACATTTTTTATGAACCAAGACCTCACGATGTATGATCGCACGAACCTCAGGTATTAAATTCAATTAAATTTTAGTGATGACAAGTATGGCAACGACAAAGCTTAATATTAAGAACGTGTGCAGCGATTAGTGATCCACCACCGATAATAGAAGAAGCTATCTCAATAACTTCAGCAAGCTCATTTCCAAGAAATGTGTGAAAGAGGTGGCCGCTAATTAGAAAAAGCATTCCCACAATACCGATATAAAGAGGTCTCTTGTCTGAGTGAACTTTTAATTTTGAAATAAAAGTATAAAGACCAAGAGGAATCACAAGACCCATCCCGATCATATGAATTAAAGGATTTTCAAAGTACTGGCCAATTGCAGGAGCAAACATGATAAGAAACGGAATCGCCATACAGTGAATACAACATAGGGCCGAAAAAATAATTCCCGCTTTATCTGTTATTTCTGTATCCTTTGCGTTTGTACTCATATGTCCTCATCAGTGATTTCTACATGCCCATTTTTAACATTATATAATTAAAAAACAATAGAAAAGTAAAAGAAATGTAATTTTAATTACTTAGTAGTTCTAAAACCTTAGTTATTTTAAAAATACCTTCCCCATCAAAGTTATCTGGGCCACCTGTGCAACTCTTCCCGTCAAAACTACAGGTGTTTACACGCTGACACATCTCTTTACGGTCGAAGTAGTAATCCTCTTTTCCAGAGATCAGTAGGCCAACAACAACCCCTGCTTGATTAAATACTGGCGCCCCCGAACTACCGTGAAACGAATTAAGTGAACTATAAAAAATATTAGCGCCACTTTCCATCTTCAGTATTTTTCCACCAGGTGAAACTTTCTTAGGAAGACCACCTGGATGACTAATTAATGTAAGTTGTTCTTCTCCTGTTAGCTGCTTTTCTGTCAACAAAGTCTTAAGTCCTTTACGATCAGTAACTGGACGATCAAGCTTGACCACCGCAAAATCACTGGCGAAACTAAAATCTATTTTTATGACTTCTTTACAACGATAAATATCACCAATATTTACTCGTCTCGTGACATCAACATCTGAGCCTGTGTAATCAAAGCTCCATACAAAGTCTTTACATACGGCTTCTTCATTATTTAAGTAGGGATAATCCATCCCTTGATAACAATGCCCTGCGGTAATTAGTGTATCAGGAGAAATTAAAAAACCGCTACACTCAGAAACGACAGGCTCACTATAAAACTTTTCATCGTGACATAAGCTGTGAGTGTCACCATTATTTTGAGAAACAAGAGCACCATTTGAATTTATCTTACTGACCCTAATCATTGCCCCGACGTTTTCAGCTCGTTCCTGCCAAAAAGGTGAAATTTCGGAGACGTTAACTCGGGAATCCATACCGTAGATTACCTTATCCAGATAAGAGAAGTCGAAATTGAATATCTCCTGCCATGAAACTGCATGAACTTGTAAATTAATTAGAATAAAAAACAGTTTTATAGCTTTTCTTAACATTTCCTTCAAAAACCCTCTATATAATAGAAAATTGAATAACTGATACCCTAGGCAGGATGAAATGTACGGAAGACTGAAAAATATACCTTATAAATCCATTGTTTTATCCGAAATGATTTCAAAAGGATAAGATAATGAGCTTAAAAACACTTAAAAATGACTATTTAGTCAGTATCAACGAGGATATTGATAAACTTCAATCACTTTTTTTAAAGTCTAAAATCTCAGCTGAAGAGGAAAGTTGTATTTTTAGAATTATCCACTCAATAAAAGGAAGTGGAGCAACTTACGACTTTTACATGCTTAGTACAATCGCTCACCAACTCGAAGACTTCCTCGCTAATAATAATTTTAAAAGCCTTACTGAAGACGAGAAAGACTGTCTCTTAAAATTCATAGATATCCTCACTCTAGTTATTAATGATTATTCCAAGAACGATACAAAGAACTTTGATCATTACCTCAATGTACTTTCTAATATTCAGCAACTAGAGGCTTCCAAACAAGAATACTATGGAGGAAAGATTCTCGTAGTGGATGCGACAACGACGATGGGAAATCTTTTAAAGAGAACTCTTGAGGAAAAGGGCTATCAGTGTAGTATCTCAAAGAATGGACTGAGTGCTTTTAACCGCTTAGTAAATGAAAAATACGATGCCGTCTTTACAAGTTTAAACCTTGAAATTCTTGACGGTGTTTCATTAACATCAGCACTTAAATCAACAAGTAATATAAATTCAAATATTCCAGTTGCCGTCATCTCAGCATCAACAAATATTGAGTCACGCTTTCCTGTTCACTCAAGGCCGGATTATATAATAAGTAAGGATGATAATCTGATTGAATCAATAAATAATACCCTAGAAAAGATTTTCACCGAATCACATCTGACTTCAAAACAAGATGGGCCAGAGAGAATTCTCTATGTTGAAGATGATCCAAAAATGCAGAAGCTTTTCAAACTATCGATCCAAAAAACTGAAGGTGTGGAAGTCGAAATAGCGACAGATAAAAAGTCTGCAATTGAAAAATGCAAACAATTCAAGCCTGATATAATAATTCTTGATCAGTATCTAAAAAATGAAAAAGGCGAAGATATTTTTATAGAGCTACTCGATTTTAATATCCCAATTATTTTCCTAACAGGGTCAGAAGGTTCGATTGATGTTGAGAAACTAAAAAATCACAGTGAGTTCAAAGGAATTATCACAAAGCCTTTTAGGCCCGCAGCGATTTATAATCAGATCTGCCAGTTCATTTAGAGCTGGCCCAATCAGCAAATTTATTCACTAGAAGAAACCACCCCACTGGCCACCTTTCTTCTTTTTCTTTTTTGGTTTTTGCATACCAGGAAGTCCAGGCATTCCACCCATCCCAGGCATACCTGGCATTCCCATTCCAGGCATTCCACCTTTCATCATCTGCATCATTCCACCCATCATTTTTTCCATCTGACGGAACTTTGAAATAAAATCTCTCACCTGAGCTTCAGTTGTTCCTGAACCTTTTGAGATACGAGCAATACGTGACTCTTTTATTAGTTTGTAATCATCTCTCTCTGAATTTGTCATTGAGTTGATGATAACTCTCATTCTCTTCATTTCATCTTCAGCAGGAGAAAGATCACCCACCTGCTTGAGAACTCCACCCATACCAGGAATCATCTTCATGATACTTGCCATTGAACCGAGATTTTTCATCATGTCCATTTGCTTCATGAAATCATTTACAGTGAACTTACCCTTTTCAAGGTTCTTCATCATTGATTCAGCATCTTTCTCATCAATAACTTTTTCAGCTTTTTCAACAAGTGAAAGAACATCCCCCATATCAAGAATACGTCCAGCAAGACGATCTGGGTGGAAGAGTTCAAGATCCTTCATCTTCTCACCTGTTGAGATGAACTTAATTGGAACACCTGTTACGTGCTTAATTGATAGGGCTGCCCCACCACGAGCATCAGAATCCATTTTAGAGAGAACAACACCTGTTAGCTCTACCGTATCGTGGAAACTCTTCGCAACGTTTACCGCTTCTTGCCCAGTCATTGCGTCAGCAACAAGGAGAACTTCTGGTTCATAATTATTTAGTGATTGTCTCACCTCTTTAATTTGCCCCATCAGTTCTTCATCAACATGAAGACGTCCAGCAGTATCAATGATAACGATATCCTTACCGTTTTCTTTTGCATATTTCATCGCATCAGCTGCGATATCTTTTGGGTGCTTCCCAAGATCACTATCAAAGTAATCCATATCCATACTCTTTGCCAGAGTAATTAACTGATCCTTCGCCGCTGGTCTAAAAGTATCAGCAGGAACGAGAAGAACATTTTTCTTTTGCCCACGAAGGTGAAGTGAAAGCTTTCCAGAGAAAGTCGTCTTCCCTTGTCCGTTAAGACCAACAATCAGAATTGGAAATGGCGCCGGCTTATCGATATTAAGTTCTGAATTCTTATCACCCATTACTGCTGATAATTCATCGTGAACGATTTTGACAAATTGCTCACCAGGATTAACTCCAGAGATAACTTTTTCACCGATCGCTTTTTCTTTAACGTTTGCAATAAAGTTTTTTACAACTTTAAAGTTAACATCAGCTTCAAGAAGCGCTGTCTTTACAAGCTTTAGCGTTTCTTCAATATTGTCCTCAGAGATCTTTCCCTTACCTGAGATATTTTTGAATGCTTCTGAAAATTTATCACTCAACGTATCAAACATTTCTAATCCTCTTCATATTTATCTTCTATTTTTTAATTTTGTAGCAATTTTTCTATTAGTTTTACGCAATCCTTAGGCGTTTTTGCAAGTCCCTCTGGGCCATATGGAAGCAAATACTCCTCAATCTGACTCGACGCCCAACATGCAGCAATAGATTTACAGCCGAAGTTCTTGGCCCCGACAATATCTGCCGAGCTATCCCCGATCATAATGACCTTTGATTTATCAACATCACCGACCATTTCACGCAGTCCCGTAGGATTCGGCTTCGGGTCACAATCATCAAGACAACGAAACTCTAAGAAAAACTTCGCCACACCAAGCTCTTTTAAAATTGATAGTGTTGAGCGGCGATCGCGAGCTGTCCAGACATAGAGTTGGTAGTTTTGCGCAGCAAGCTCCATCACGAGCTGCTTAATTTGTGGAAAGAGTCTAAAACCATTTCCCTTCGTTTCAGCAAATTCCTTCCAAAGATTGATAAGACGATTCTTTAGAACCTCATCGACTTTTGGATCAAGTCCAAAGTTAAGAGCAATCTGATAAACATCTGAACTATATTTTGATATAGCCTCATCAAGAGTGATTTCACGAGCAAGCTCCTTGCCCATTACATACTGAACTCCTTCATAAAGAGCATGAATTGACGAGATTAGTGTTCCATCACAGTCAAAAACAATATGGCCTTTTGGATTTTCAATATATGTCATAGTAATTTCTTCCTCGCCATATTGACTGAAGTTAAGCTCACTGATAAATAACGGTAATGACAAACTATCGCACTTTTTCACCATCTCTTCAACACAAGATTGACACTCTCAAAGCACGTCGCGAGAGTATTCAACTTGGCTCAATAGGCTTTGACTCGCCACTTTTACTCGCTCCTATGTCGAGTATTTGTACTGCTCCATATCGCTTATTGATGGAGCAACTTGGGGCAGGCGGAACGGTTAGTGAGCTCGTTTCTTGTCATGGAATTAATTACAAGAACGATAAGACAATAAAAATGCTCGAGATTCACCCTCTCGAGAAAAATATAGGCCTTCAACTTTTTGGAGAAGATCCACAAGCAATGGCCGATGCCGCAAAATTTGCTCAAGACTGCAATCCAGATACTCCGACAAAATTTGTGGATATCAATATGGGTTGCCCAGTTAGAAAAGTTGTTAGTAAAGGTGGAGGCTCTGCTCTTTTAAAAGAACCTGTAAAACTTGGAAAATTCTTTTCAACTATTAAGAAGGAATTAAACATCCCTCTGACAATTAAAATTAGAACTGGCTGGGATAGTGATTCTATCAATGCACCAGAAGTTATTCATATCGCTAAAGAAGAAGGAATTGAGTTTGTTGCGATCCATGGAAGAACAAGAACTCAAGGTTACTCAGGGCTCGCCAGCTGGGAACTCCTCGAAGATATCGCGAAATTAAAAATACTGCCGATGATTGGAAACGGAGATCTTCACTCTTCTTATATGGTTAAAGAACGTATGAAGCAAACAGACTGTCAAGCATTGATGCTTGGCCGTGGCCCACTTCGTGATCCATTTATCTTCCTTGATAGTTACAAAACAGATGAAGATAACTTCCACTTCACTCCGACTGATCATCTCGAAGTTATTGAAAGGTTTCATGAGTACCTTGAAGACTACTGCGACAGAGAGAGAACAATTCTTATTACTCTTAGAAAGAATATCGTGTGGATGGTTGCAGGTTATCCAAATGTAACTCACTTTAGAAATGCCATGTTCCGTGCTGCAGACATTAAAGAAACAATGGCAATCACAAAAGAATTTCTAACTGAGCTTGGGGAATCGAAAAAACAAATCGATCACACACAAACCTTCATGGCCGGTGGGCACGGTTAGAAATCGACAAATATTTTTGGCGCTCCAAATTTTCACTTAGTTATATTATTTTCTATGCTAAGTCATTGAATTTAAATCTTATTTATAAATAAGAAACTAAAGAAAAAAAAGAAGTGTCCGATATTTATACTCAGAGATTAAAATAGTGAGTATGAAGATGACGAACAAACGAAATTCAAAAAAAATTCACGCACTTTTCTTGGGGCTTGTTTTAGTTATTAATAGCAACTCACTTGCATATCAATGTGCTGACAAGAAAAAAGAATTAAAAGAGATAGATGCTCGTCAAAAAGAACTCCTAGATAAAAAGAACCCTGGTTCTACAAAAAACTTAGATGAACTACTCACTGATATTGATAAGCTCAATGCTGAAAGAGTCGGACTTCTAGCGCTAATGCGTATTAAAGACGATTACAATGATTCTCGGGCAGCATTGGAAAAACTTAATGCCCAGGAGTTCTTATCAAATAATGCCATCGCTTTTCTTAATGATTTAAGTAATCATATTAAATCAGTTGCTCACCACAATCTTATTATCAATACGATGAACACGCTCTCTCCAGAGCAGATCGTAAATACAAATGCTTCAGACGATAAATCCATCCTTTTGCAACAAACAGAAAAAATGAATAAGGATGCTTGGCGGATCACACAGACAGTAAAGAAATCGCTGGGACTAAGTGAGGGAAGTTTATTTGACTACATGAAAGATTGCGCAAAAGACAAAGCTAAAAAATCTATTCACTGCGATCAATTCCAAAAGAACCTCACGAAACTTAGAGATATTGGGAATCGTTACGGAGACCCTACTTTTCTTGAAAGCTCAAAGAAAGTTATCGACAACTACGGTAAGCTATTGACTATATCAATGAATACAGAGGGAAAATCTCAAAGCGATAATGAAGATCAGTTCTATAAAGCAATTCAAGAGCATAAAAGTACTCTACGAGATGTTGATCTTCTAGGAGGTGCTGATATTTTTGGGCTAAATAGACACCAAAATGATATCAACGAAGTAGAACTCGCAAAAATCGATCGCCTTCTTGAATACTTTGAAAATGTTCACAGCAATTCAGAGGGAAGAGATACAGCATCAAATAAGATCGAGTATCAACTTGATTCTACTTTAAATAAGAATAGAAAATCTTTACGCGACAGTGTTGATCTCATCAGAACCTCATTAATCAATATTAAAAGTAAATGTGATATTTTAAAGACGACATCTTGTGGTGATGACACCGACAGTTCAAATCTAAACCTAAATCGAAAAACACTAACAGACGAACTAATCAGTCTCAATAAGGCTTTTGCACCTTACAACACAATGGTTAACAAAGATGGTTCACCATACAAAGGAGAGAATTCTCTTCCTCAACTCGATGGAAAAACAATTTTCAATCCAGAGGTTGCTGATACTCGCAAAAAATATATCGATTTATTGGAAAGTGCATTTACTAAATCAAAAATTGATAATGCTTCTTTTGATAATGTTATAAGTACAACTTCAGACCCTAATCTAAAACACTGTGGAAAGATGAAAGCAGTCTTTCTTGGTATCGACAAACTCAATAACTTTATCAAACATGATGAAGACGTGGATACGATAAGAAAATGCCAACTAGGAATATCATCTCTAAATCTTGGAGCAAAAGAAACAGAACTGCAAAGACAAATTAGTGCTAAATCAGCTCAAGTTCAAAGAATTATTCAAGACACTGATTTTAAAAATCTCGAGATTTTAAAATCAATTCTTTATACAGATTATTACAAGAAGTGTACTAATGAAGATGATATTGAAAACATGGCAATTAAGGGAACATGCTCTGAGGGATTTATCAATTCACATACAACACAAATCGATATTTTAAAAGATGACTACAACGAAATTAATGATGAGATAATTACAAGAAATTACCTTAGATATCTAGACATCAACGATCGCGGATCCCTATTCAAAGACCCTAGTCAATGGAATGCAATCTTAAAAGGTCAATGTGCAGGATATGGAGAAGCAAGGCGACAGTTATCATCAAGCTCTGAGCAATGTGGATTTAAATCTTCTTGTAGTGCTTGTGAAGCCGTTTACAATCTTGGAAAATCAGCAATTGCTGCTAAAATGTCAGAAGAACTTTCAAATCTACCAATGCACGTCTACCGCGAGTACGATCCCAAGACAGGAACAATGCTAAATAAGCGCCACCCTATTAAATCAATGGTTGCTCATACCATGATGTATGCAGCCAGAAGAATTCCACAAATTGGTGCGCCATTTATTCAGTGGCAGCAATTTAGAGGTCAAGCACTTCAAATGCAATACTCAGCACTTCATAGTAAGCAAATGTACACTTGGAATAAGCAGTATAGAGCACAGGCTTACAAAGCCTATGATCTTACAAATCCAAACCTTTTTAATCCATACTCAAGAAGCTTTACACCAGGTTACTCATTCTAAACTGCTAAACTAGACTGGGGTTACTTTTTGATCAACAGACTTGCAATTTTAGATTTTGAGTAAAAACCAGACTAGTAATTACAGTAACTTGCTAAGACTCATCCTAAACGAATCTTGCATATTACAGGTCATGATATATAACTGCCCAAATTATAACTGTAATTCATCCACCAAAAATAAATTTGTAAAAAAAGATGGGTTCTATTTTCGAAGAGATGACTCTCGAAAAATCCAGCGTTTTGCCTGTAAAAATTGCGGAAAGAAGTTTTCCCGCTCGACCTTTTCATTAGAGAAAAATCAGAAAAAAAGAAGAATCAACTACAGAATATTTCAGCTCATGACAGGGCGATACTCGATGAGAAAGACATCAAGAGACTTAAATATAAGTTATCAAACAGTACAAAGAAAAATGATTTTTCTTGCAAAGAAGTCACAACAAAAGCAAAAGCGGTATCTTAAAAGTTTAGAAAAGAAAAAAATTAAATCGCTGCAGTTTGACGATCTCGTCACAATCGAGCATACAAAAATGAAACCGCTATCAATATCAGTTGCTGTCGACAAGGATTCTCGAAGAATCCTAGGAGCAAGGGTTTCAAGGCTTCCGGCAAATGGTCCACTGGCAGATAAATCTCGAAAAAAGTATGGTTATCGGAAAAGTAATCATAAAAAAGAACTTAATAATTTACTCAAAACTATTTCAAAATCAGTCGCTCCAAACGCATTAATTGAAACCGATGAGCATGCACTCTACCCTAAATATGTAAAAAAATATTTTCCTAAATCAACTCACAAGCAGTACAAAAGTATACGTGGTTGCGTTGCCGGACAGGGAGAATTGAAGAAGGCCAGATTTGATCCACTTTTTAAGATCAATCATACTCTTGCAATGTTTAGAGCATCAATCAATAGACTTATTAGAAGAAGCTGGTGTACGACAAAGAGAATCGACATGCTTCAGAATCATGTCGATATCTTTATCGCATATTTTAATTTTTACTATTTGAGACCTAAACCAGCCCCACACTAAGTTAGCAGTTGCCAATAATTATAGGGATCAAGTGTGAAAATCAATAAGCTATTCCCTTAAAAAAACGTCCCCAAAACTCAGTAATTTCAAACACTTAACTCTTTTGCTAGGTAATTCTTGACCTTAAGATTCCATTCATCAATTAGAATTAAATTACTGATTTTACAAACCGAAAAGAGAGTTGAAGACGTGTAGTAGTAGAAAGAGAAAATTAATGAAGACGAACTTTTTAAAGGCCATTTTTTTAGTGATGATGCTTGTGGTGACAGCTTGTGTCCCTTCGTCGCCAAATACAAGAAAAACGGCAAATACAGGAACCGACTCTTCGACAGAGACTGAAGAGGATGACACAACTTCAGTTGGGCCAGAGCAGATTTCTTGGTTTTCAAGCTCTACACTTTTCACTGGTGTTCTTGCACAAAATTCAAATGCAGTTGCCTCCTTTTATCTTCGCGGAGCTGCTCTTAGTGATTACATCATTAAAAAAAATAAACAGGCACAGACATTTTGCCTTGTTGCAAACTTCAACAGTGCAACTGGACTTGATAAGAGACAGCTAAGACTTAGAGCATATCCTTTTAGAATATTAACAAGTTCTGAGTATGCATTGAAAATTGAAGTTTCTAGAACTGCTGATAATAGTAATTTTTGTGGTGGAGACCTAGTTCCTACATATAATTCATCAAATGATATTGTAAGCTATATCAACGAATCTGATTCGGCTTTCACATATAGTGAGTTATGTACAAACTGTACTAAAACTTTCCTCTCGGATAGTATTAAGATTTTCGAATCAACAAGCGGAAGCATTGGAAGCGCACTTCCAATAAGTAAGACGACATTAAATCTGTCAGCTCTTTCGATTAAGATCGATGTCTCTAATAATCAAACATCTGACACTAATACGTGTAGCCTTTCAGCCTGTCAGGCCGAGGGAAGTGATTGCTGCCTTGAGGGTCAGTGTGTGAAGGATGGCGCGCTAAGACCGAATCCAGATTCTACTCTCCTGAACCAAGCGCTATATGATGTTTCACAAAGTTATTCTAACTTTAAAAAGTGGCCGACGGTATATTTTGTTTGTCAGGAAAACACAACTCCTCCAACAGATACTGATGAAGATGAAACTGATCCACTCGATCAGGCAGCGCAAGATCTTGCTGAAATGATCAAAGACTACAACTGTCTTCAAGGAGATGCTTCACAATGTGATCCAGACCTTACAAGTGTACAGCAAAAAGTTTGGAAGATGTGTGGTTGTATGATGGATCCAATCACAAACGACCCTCTTGATCCTCGTTGTCCAGACTATAGTTTACAAGTTGAAACAGATACAAGTGGAACAATTACTAAAGTGAGCTGTCTCATTCCACCACTTGAAACTGAGCCAACACCTTTTCAAAACATGACAATTAATGTTTCAACAAAGAGTGCACCTCACCGTTACTTTAGTGCGGCTGGAACTAACTACGATGATCTTGAAGATGTACCAGAGTTTACGCAACAAGAAGGAACAGGATTCTCATATTTAGATGAAACAAATAAAGTTGGACCAACAACCACGTCATTCAACATGAATGCTGTACTAGGACAGATGAGTCTTGACCTTAGTGATGCCTATCCGGCAAAGGCCATTGATGTTGATATTGATCAGACCTATATTATTATCGGTAATAGTGGTTACTATACTCCATGTATTAAGTGTCAGACAGATTCTTGGTACAACGTATTTTCATCTCACCCAGAAATTGCAAGTTCCCACGGGCTTGGTTTCAAAAACTATACAACAAAGAGATACGACTACAATTACAATACAAATAACGCAAACTATGAAGACAATATTTTTGGGCGTGCATGCTGGCTTCCTCCAACAATGATACCATTCACTCACAAGGCGAATACTAATGTACAAACACAACGCCAAAATCGTCTCAATGCGCAAGCAGCTCTTTTTATAAATGGGTATCAAAGAGATTGGTATGGTTTTAACAAAGGTGCACTTATTGCTTCCTTCGACGGTGTTAAGTGGTTTGCCGTTGGTAATGGTAGAAGAGTACAATCAACTTCAACGAAGCTATTTCTTGCCGTAAACGCACCATTTGCAGATCTTTCACAGCCAACAAGTTATAATGTTTCTGTTATTCAAGATCTTGGAGGACAAACGGCAAGTGATTTTGACTGGGACTTTGAGCTTGGACTAAGTGACTCCAAACAAAACCCAGGAGCTTCATGTCAGTATATGCACCAATGTGAAGTAGATTCTGACTGCGTTACAAAACTTGGCTGGGAGTATGCTTGTGCTGATGTAACAAGTGTAAAAACCACATGGCCGAAATTTGACATTAATGGAAATGAAAAAGCAAATAATCAATTTGATAGTGTTGCAATTGCAGACCTTCTCGTTGGAGGTCTCAGTGGTAATGAAACAAAGAGATGTGTCTATCGAGGGGCCGGGTCGATTTGTAAAATTAATCCAACAACGCTCACTTCTAATAATCAAAAGGCATTCTCTTGTGCACCAAATTTTTACTGTGCAAGTCTAAATGCAGCGGCATTTAATCAAGAACTCAAACGTTCACCAAATGACCCGACGAATATTCTTTATGGTCAAGGTGCAAATGTTCTTGGGAGACCAAAGGACTATATTAAAGCTAACTACTCGCTAACGAGTACAATTAGAGAGAATATTCTTGAAGGTATTAAGAATGCTCCAGAAACAGTATCCGCAACTGACTATGGTGTCTGTATGCCAGGAAGAAATACTCAAGGAACGACTCTACTCGCACAACATAATTCAAGAGATAGCCAGCTTAGAACTGACTATATTTCGCAAATTGGAGGCTGCGACCCGACATCAACGACCGCTTCGAGAACTCAAGCATGTCCAGTGTTTGATACTGATGGCAACCTTGTTCGTACGGCAACTCCAAATACAACACTAACTAATGCACAAAATATGTGTGGAGGAGAAAGTCTTGTTTCAGGGACATCAGTATTCTCTTCTATCGAAAAGAGCACCCTTGATACAGTTGGACTAACAATTACAACTCCAGCAGTTGCTGCAAATGCGTGTTTTAGAAGAGCTGGTTCAGTGTGCCATACAGACCTAGATTGCTCTCCAAGCTACCTTCATGAAGAAAGAGCAGGAACTCTTGGAATTGAAAGTTTTGGGGGAACACTTGCAGAACTTAATTTCTGGAAAGAAGGACTAGTCTGTGGTCAAGGAGATCCTTCACCAATTCTTGGTATCGCTGATCTTACAAGCTATCAAGACTATGATATGGGAAATAATAGATGCTGTCGAGAAATCGCCAAAGACTTTACAATGTACACTCAATACTCAGGTGCTGACAGTACAAAAGCCCCTGGTTATGATGCACAAAATGCGACTCTAAATATAAATTCAAGTTCATATAATCCAACGTCTAATGGACGCTATTCTCGCTATGAAATTTCACCTGGAACTGCGACACCATCAGTAGTCATCGCGGCGTCCCCAGGACCTGCCAATGCATTATCAGGACCGAGTAACAACGATTCACAATGGAAGACAATTAACCAAACAGGATCATTAACTTGTTGTGGCGGTGGGTTCATCAGAAAGTTTGAAGATGGGACTAATGATTGGACTCAAAGAAATAGACTACGCCTATCTCCTGAAAACTTTGCATGTATTAACTACAAAGAGAGAACATATAAAGAAGCATTTTCAACTAACGCTGCTGTTAAGAAGAACTGGACAAGTGATTATACAAGTCTGTGCCTGTACCCTCAAGTTGATGAGAATGGTAATCATATTGGCTGTATTCAAGAAAATATCGTAGATGTTGATGGGCAATTAACATTTCCAAAACCAACACTATTTACACCTCCGGCAACAGTTTTACTGTCAATGTCTCCAGGAAGTGATTTTGATGGAAATGGAACTATTGATCCAGGTCTAATGGTTAAAGAAGGCGTTCCCTATCCTCCGCAAATTATGGTGGCAGACGGTACAGCATACGAAAATACACTGACAATTTTTAGAAACCCTACGGCGTTAGACGCAGGTTCTGTTCCTACAAATGCAAATAGAGTAACGATCTACTTTCCAACTTATATGCTAAACAGCTCAATGATCGTTAATCTCACATACAAAACATATGACGAAGATGGCCTAGTAGCGACTTATAACACAGGAGATATCTTCAATGACTGTACAGCAGCACCTTTGACACCTTCAATCTGCTATGGAACAGCAACAAGTGGGCGTACCTATATGAGTATGTATGTTCCTGCTCCTGACGATTCATGGCTTTGGGGTTATGCAGATATTGAGTTTAGTCCAAACATTCTTGCTGGAGCAATGAACCCGGGATCGCAACAATACTATGAAGATAGACTTTCAAAGTTTGAATTGATCGGTATTCCACAAATTAATTACCAAGCAGTAAGTTGTAATGATAGCGCATCAAGTGGAGATCTTGATCTTATTCCGGGAATCTTTGATGAGGCCGAAGCTGGAACAACAACTTTTGCAGAGCTTGATACGAAACTATTTCAGTATAAAACTTCAAACTCTCCTATTTCTCACTCACAGATTTTCTCTGCGGACAACTTTAGATGTTGCTCAAAGCTGGGTTCTACTGTAGCAGATCCAACACGCTGTTGTTCAGGCTTTGGTTCACTAAATGGAACGTCAGGACAGTACACATGTAAGCTTCCATCTGGAGCAAACCTTCACCTCTACTTGAATAAATATGTATCAAGTGAGAGTACATTTGAATTAAGTGAAGATGAGAAACTAGAAGACACAGACTTCGACTCAGCAACTGGCTACCCAAAGTACACTGATGATGTTTATTCAATCATTAGCACATTCGGTAAGCAACACTGCTCAAGTGGTACAGTGAGAAGCGGAGGCGCATTCGGTCATTTCCCTACTCAACCAGGGGTTGTTGGAAATACTGAATACAACTCAATTGTCGACTCTGTACTTGATTACGATGCGACGACTCAAGCAGGATACGGTGCATTTATGAGTGGATATCGATGGAATCTTCATAGCTACTGCGAGTAATTCAAAAAGCTTATGGCCCTTATATGACTAAAAGTTAGACAGGGCCGTAAAAATTATCAAATCTTTATACAGTTCAACCTTTCTAACCCCCTGAATCTACGCAAACAACTTTGGCACTGCTCTTGCTTTAATAAAAGTACTTAGTTTTTAAATTTGTTTATAGGGGAATAAAAATGAAATTTAAAATGATCATCTCAACTCTACTTTTGGCATACGCCTTCCAAGGTCATGCCTCATCACTATCTTGCTCTATCCTAATTGATGGTTTTGAAGCTGATGGCAAGAAAACTGTCTACGACCTTTCTAAGAGTGAGAAAGAGAAATATGATAAATGTGTTGATGGAAAAAAACTTCTTCCTAATAAGTACAAAGCATTTGAAGAAAGAACCAAAGAGGAAGCACGTAAGCGTAAAGTAGCTTATAAAGAGGCCGAAGAAGATAAGGCCGAGCGTAAGAAAAAAGAAAAAATTAGAGAGTCTCGTGAGGAATATACATTCTCGGGCGGAGAACTTGAAGAAATGTTTAATAAGCCAATCTTTGCTTATCGTTTAGCAGCTAGAGTTGGTTTTGCCGATAAGATTGAAGGTCTTCATCATAAGCTTGATAAGCTAACAGATATGGAAGAACTATGTAAGCATATTGGTAAAGAAAATGGGATCGACGGTATGCGCGCTAAAGAGGCCATTCTTGACACTAAGAATGGACGTGCAGAAGTTAAGAGACTTAGCAACCAAGGTGTTGTGATACCAGACTCATTCTTTACAACTTATGAGTTATTTGAAACATCTGATAAAGATATTAAGAAAATGAAAAAAGATGGTTCTCGCGCAATTAAGATTCTAGAATTTTCTGAGATTACTTGTGTGGCCAACTCAAATAAGAAAGATGACTTTGATGACTTATCACCAAAGTTAACATTAAGAACGAAAACTGGAAAAGAGATTGATGTTGACCCTTCAGAAGATGAATTTGTTATCGACGACACTCTTGATGAAGGACAGAGTAGAACTCGCGATATCTTCGCAGGAAATGATGAAGACCTAAGCGATGTTGAAAGAATGGATACAGGAAGTGAAGTTGACCTTATCCTAAGAACGACAACTGGGGACTATGGAAAATCTCGCCCAGTACAAAGAGTAATCATTAAATAATCACATAGGGGCCCGATGATCGGGCCTTTTTTTTTGACCATTTGTTATAATTTGCTATCATTAAGAAGTGAATATACTAAAAATCATCACTACAATTCTGCTAACAATAATGGCCTTCGCTGAGAAGCCAGTCGACATAAAGCCCCTCCATATCAATCAGGGCTGTCCCGAAAATTCAAGTTGTTCAAAAGAGCAGGCTTCACGCTATAAACAATTTGAATCAATTATTAAGTCAAAAAAGGACGCTAACATAAGAAATCTTTTAAAAGATATTGGCGCTCCCATCACTGGCTGGGCCTTAACTGACAAACCAGAAAAAGACATTACGATTTATGATTCGGCCTGTCCTTCTCATAGAAAAGCTGAAGGAAGAGTTTTTGTTTCTGAGATTTTTATTACAAAGAATAAAACACCTGAGAACTTTATCCCTCACTATATTTATACCTTTTCATCAATCGACCAAAAACCAATTCGTGTCATGACGCCATATCGAACACTCCCACAAATATTTATGGGAGACACTGCGGTGATGATGATGGATACAGATGGTGTTTATTACAACTATCTTATCGAGGGCAAGACAAATAAGCTTTCAATTGATTTTAAAAGTTACCCGTATTTTGAAATTATTGACTCGGAATGTTCCTCTGAACTTTCAAAGCTTTTTAAAGAAGATAATAAAAATAGTATCTACGAGTACTATATGTGCAAGAAGATCTGGAATGAGAAAACCAAGAAGTATCAAGACGTCCTATATGGAAGAGGTTGCTAGTTGGAACTCACGGTATGCGTTTACAATTTAGAAAATTTTTTCCTGGATCAAGAAAGTTTCATTAACACAGACAAGACACCACTAAAGTCAGAAAAGAAAACTAAAGAGATGGCCCAGACTTTTCGCGAGATCGATGCTGATATTTACGCTCTTAGTGAAGTCGGAGGTATGCGCTCCCTCGAAATATTTAACGAAGAGCATCTGGATTCTCGCTACACTCCCCTGCTACTAAAAGGAAATTCGGATCGTGGCATCGAACTTGGCTTCTACATCAAAAAAGATTTGAACTTTAGTTATGAAATGAAAACTAACACAAGTGCAATAATCGATTTTAAATTTGAAGAGACCGAAAAGAATAAGTACAAATTAAGCCGTGACCTACAAGAACTCTATCTCTCACGAGATGGGAAGCTTGAACTGATCCTTTTAAACGTACACTTAAAATCACAACGAGATGAAACAGGACGTGACTTTCGTGGCGAAAAAAGAAGAAAAGCGGAGTTTACTTACTGCCTTCAAAGATATGCTGAAGTATCAAAGCAATATCCAGAGATCCCAATTTTTATCGTGGGAGACTTCAATGGTAATGCCTCACGTTTTCAAACTGACCCTGAGTTTATTCGTGGCATACACACTTATGACATTATCGATGTTCTCGACTTTCGCGATATTCCAAGGGAGCAACGTGCGACATTTTACCTTTTCAAAGGAAGTGATAGAGTCCCAGTACAACTTGATTACGCCTTCACTTCGAAAAAGACTCTGACAAGAGTGAGTGATGCAACAGTGTATCGTTATAAGAATGAATTAAATAATCTTAAATTCTTACCGCGTTCTCGTTTTGATATTTGGGATAATCCATCCGATCACTACCCTCTTGTTTTCACGTTAAACTGCTAACTTAGCCCCTGTTAACACGGTGCAATTGACCTTGGTTAACACGGTTGGTAAAACTTTGGTGCACAAAAACAACAGAACACGAATTGGGGTAATAATGAAATTAATTACACTACTTTTCCTATGCGCCCTAAGCGCAAAGTCTGAAACAATAGTGACAGTTATTGATAACCAAATCGATCTCACTCACTCTAAAATTTCTGGAAATATTTTTTCTAATCAAGAAGAAGTAATTAATGGAATCGATGATGATGGAAATGGCTATATCGATGATATCAATGGCTGGAACTTTATCGCAAACTCAAATGAAGTTTTTGACTATAAAGATTATGGTAGTTTTCCAGCGGAGATTTATGAGTACTACGAACTAAGAGCGAAGAAATCTCTAGAAACGATCTCTGATGATGAGCTTACTCGCTATAAAGAGCTGGCAAAGAATAAAGAATTCATGAAGACAAAATCTAAGTATACAAAGTATGCCCATGGGACACATGTGGCGTGCCTTGCTCTTGGAATAAATAATGAACAAACAAGTAAAGGAGTGAAGCTACTACCTATTCGCTACCTTGGTGATGCAAAAGAAGGTGCTTTTTTAAAAGCAGAATTTAAACCTCTATCTCCAGATGCAACAGACGAAGAGAAAATAAAAAATCTTAGAACTTATTTTGAAAAATATGCTGTCTGGATGGTTGGAAAATTAGAAATTGCAACGAGCTATGCTGCAAAGTTTTCAAATATTATCAATATTTCATGGGGTCAGAGCTTCGCCAGTACATACGACGAAGTTGAGTCAGCATGGAAGAAGCAATTTGAAAGTAAGCTTAATGAAGATGTGGCCACAGAGATTACAAAGAACTTTATGACAACGATTCTTTCTCGTGGCAAGGCCGTGGTAAAGTCCCATGAAAATATTCTCTTTATTTTCTCTGCAGGAAATAAGAAATTAAATAACGATGAAATTCCTCACTACCCATCAAGCATTAGAGGAATCAATACTATTAGTACTGGAGCATTCTATCTTAATGACAAGGCCTATTTCTCAAACTTTGGAAAGAAATCAGTTAGTGTCTTTGCGCCAGGCATGGCAGTGACAAGTTGTGTACCAGAGAACTTGTTTCTTCCAATCAACGGTACAAGCCAAGCAGCACCTCAAGTAGCTTCTTTGGCAGCAAATATTTTAGAGAGATCTAAAGAGCTTAAAATTACATTGAGTATTCAAGATTTAAGAAGATTAGTGCTTGAGACTAGTGATAAATATGAGACGCTTAAGGATATTAGTGAGAGCTCTGGGGTGATTAATAACCAAAGGGCGCTAAGAGCAACTGAGCTTATGCTAAGCTTGTCATTAACCGAGGCAATTGCTCAATCATTTATCGATATTCCTAGTATTTAACAAGGATATTTTCCCTTACTTTTCTTGATCAAACTCCGATAGGAATGAAGAGGCAACTCTAACATCATCGGAGTTTTTTTATGAAAAGAAATCTATCGCTTATTACTATTCTTTCGCTAGTAGCTAGTTGTGGAAGCTACTATAAGAAACCTGAGTCAATCGAAGCAAAGATGGCAAGGTACACTTCAAAAGAAGAAAGCGTTAATAAAGTTCCAGAATACAAAGTTTCTGGTTACAAGTACAAGGCCAGTAGATATCCAGCAAGTGCTGATCGTGAAGAAATCAACGAGAGCAACAAGAGTGTTTACTTTCTTTCTCTCTATGATCAGTATCACGCTATGACAGATCTTTATCCTCAATATAAGAAACAAATTAAATACTGCCCGACTTTTCACCAACAACTAGTGAAGAAGTCTCCAAAAGAAGTGAAGTATTCACTAAAAGATCAAATTAGTTTTGAAGATAAGAGCATCGTTTCAAGTCTTGATTATGAGGGACAAGCACCTTCAAGAAAGGTTCTACCAAAAGCAATGGCAAAGTATATGGATCAAACCCATGCCGAACTTACTGAGCTTTGTGAAAATGGAGTAAGTAGTAATTACTATATATATGAGAACTTCATTACACTTGCACAAAAAAAAGGTGTTATTGGGAAAGATGAAAAGTCACTAAATGCTCTTTATAAGACAACAATCTTTTATAATGAATCACTCTTAAGTTCGATTTCTGCAAAGGAAAAAATTAGAACACGTGGAAGAACAATTGCTTCTACAAGAAAATTAGAAGCAGATTATACCCAAGAAGCAATTAGAAGACTAAGAGCGACTTGGGCACAAGAATCACTTAAATAAGTAAAGACGGTTGCGGGATGACATCATCGCGAGATGGTCATCCTCAACACTCACAACTCCAAATACCGCAGAGTGCACAGACCCCAGGTCATATTTTGAAATCACATTAAATTTTTGATCGATATAGATCAGTTCTTTTCCAACAGTAGTAATTACATAACCATTCTTCCAAGCACTCATTGAACTAATCGCGCTTGTTGAAACTTTCACTTCCCTTTCTACATTGAAGCTTGAATCAACAATAACAAGTTTGCCATCAATCGTTCCAAAAACAACCGAGCTACCTAGATAGTAAGCATCTCTATTCGTTGTGAACGCCAAACGATTATGAAGTGCTCCACTTTGTGGATCAATAACCTCGGCCTGTCCATTGATTGAGCTAACAATAAGCTTTCCTCTAAAGTAAGTAGGAGACATATCAACATCAACGAATTTATCTGCCGTTGACATCTTTTTCTCCCATACCACTTGCCCTTCCTCAAGAGAGAAGGCCAATAGGAAACCATCTGCAAATCCTACGAATACTCTATTTTCTACGACAAGAGGTTTTGAAGTTCTCTGAAGTGTCGAAAAGAACGGGATTGATCTCTTATATGACCAAAGAACCTTTCCAGTTAGTGCATCAATTGCAAATAGCTTATGATTTCTTGTGTGAACAAAGAGTCTCCCCTTGCTTACTGTCAAAGTTGAATCAACTGAAGAACCAAGGTCGAATTGATACTTAAAGTCTCCAGATACGATATCTTTTGCATAAACACGTCCACTCACATCCCCATAGATCAGAAGATTTTCATAAACAATTGGAGCACTTTGGAAGCCATCTTTAATTTTCTCTCTCCAAAGTAGCCTTCCATTCTTAATGCTATAGGCATCCATTGTTCCGTTATTATTTCCAGCGTAAACAACACCGTCATGGATTAATGGACTTCCAAGAGAAATTGGAAGGTTTCCAGTTTCGTAAGCAGGATCGAGGTTCTTAATCCAAGCAGGAGTAAAAACATTTTTTGCTTCTCTAACACCTTCTGGCTTATAGACGTCAAACTTAGCACATGAGCCTAGCACAAGAAGGGAAAGTAGAAACAATGGAATTTTCATTTTATACATTTTAACCAACGTTATTTTAAAGTTTGTAAGTAGTGATCAGCAAGTGATTTGAAAACACTTTCAGTATTTAAAGTTTTAACAAATTCAAAACTTTTCTTGGCCATGTCATTATTACCTTTCTTTAAGTAAAGACGTCCAAGATCAATGTAATTCTTCCCTTCTTGAACTTTTACATCAAGAGTTTGAAGTGCTTCAAGCTTCTTAATAGCGCCATCAATATCACCACTTTTTTCAAGAGCAACTGCTTGTCTTGTATTAAGTAGGATTGCTTGGAAAGAATTCTTTGCTGTAATATCCTTAATAATTTTTAGGGCCTGAGCATCGTTACCTTTCGCAGTCAGTGCATCAAAAGTTAGAAGAGCTGAAGTGAAAGTTGCATTGTGAGCAGTGTTTTCTTTACTTACAGTTTCAAATGCAGCAACTAGTGCATCAGCATCAATTTTTGAATCAGTAAAATCTTTTAGAGAAGATACTTCATATGCATGGTAGCTATTAGCAGCTTTGGCTTCGTTTTTAAGATCCATTGCATGGAAAACTCCCGCCCCTAGAATTCCAAGAATAACTAGAACGATGATAATAACCATGATCGCCTTATTTTTTATAATGAACTCTCCTAGTTCCGTAGTTTTTAACTCTGTTTCAAAGTTTTGAGAATCAGCAGTTTTAGTCGTCATTTAATTTCCTTCCTTAGTAAATGGATATAATTCTCTAGGATTTTATATTTTGAAGAGTAAAGTTGTCAAAAATACTTCTCGTAGTTACAATATATTTATAATCTTTTTTTATGGAACAAGGCATCATGAAATTTCAAGTAAAAATAATTTTCGCATCAATACTTCTCTTTACTTCACTTAATGCGTCAGCAACTGAGCGTATAGGAAGACTAGGACTTGGTTTTACAAATCAACTTCAAACAGAAATTCCTTCTCTTTCTATAAAATTGCAACGTTCAAAGTCATTTGCCTATAGTGCATTCTTCGGGATTGATACTGATGAGACTGGTGGTTGGAACGCTGGTCTAAAACTTTATCGTAATATTTTTAACGAGCCACAACTTACATTCTACACTTTTGGTCTCCTTGGACTTCTAAATAAGAAGTACTCTGATGATAATGACAAAAGTGGATTTGAAATTGATTTAGGACTTGGAACAGAGTTTTCTTTCACAGGTCTTGAAAGTTTAGGATTCAGTATTGATTTTGGTGTATCATTATATAAACTAAAGGAGTTTAACGTTGAGACTATGGGGAATCACTTCCTTTTAGGTTCCGTTCACTTTTACCTTTAATAGTGATAAAATTACTTAATGAAAAATATATTTAAAATTTTAATTCTACTCTCTCTCACTCTTCTAACTCCGGCCCAAGATTTTGGAAGCGGGATGATAGGTATCGAAGATGATGATCTCTCGGTAGGGGGAGATATTTTCAATGACTTCAACGAGGATCTCGAAGATACACAAATTAGTGAAGACGAAAGATTTTACAAGTACGGACGCTACTTCACTTTTCAAATTGGTCTAGGAATTACGGCCTTCGATGGCAATCGCGGGCAGGCCTATGCTAATGATCCACCTACTTTTAGTTTATCAATCAATTATTTCTCTGACTTTCAGTCTGCTTGGGGTGTAGGTTTTGCTTATTCAAAACACTCCATGTTCTTTGATGAAGAAACAGAGGGTTGGAAAGGACAATCTCCCGCAGGTTTCATTGAAGTCTCGATGCTTCGAACATTCTTTAGCTACCGCTACTATGTCGACAC
Organism: Bacteriovorax sp. Seq25_V; assembly: GCF_000447795.1. Taxonomy (NCBI): domain Bacteria; kingdom Pseudomonadati; phylum Bdellovibrionota; class Bacteriovoracia; order Bacteriovoracales; family Bacteriovoracaceae; genus Bacteriovorax; species Bacteriovorax sp. Seq25_V. The sequence goes on from NZ_AUNI01000014.1 coordinate 55,369, forward strand.
ATCTAACTTGGGAACGGCCATTACTTACTCTAACCCTTATATCGTCGGAAGACTTGAGTACTGGTATGTGACAAATAAGTATCTTGATCAAGATGATATCGCCGATGATAAAGGAGGAGGAATTGGAATGGCCCTAGGATTTGGGCTTGAATTTCCAATTAAACTTAAAGAGTCTTATCTCAACCTTGAATTCCTACTTCACGATGTTGCTTTCCACGATAAGGAAACAAGGGAGTTTACTCCTCTTGAAGGAAAGAATGTGGGGTTTGAGAATCTTGCAGGATATGGTTATACAACTGTTCTCTCTTACGTGTGGAACTGGTAATCGGCCACACTCACAATAGGAAATTTATGATTGAAACATGTTTAGCATTTTCTCTGAGTGAAAGTTTTGACTTTAAAGCGCTGAGTGAACACTGTAAAATTCATTTTCACGCTCGCTCATTTCGCGAAGTAATTTCTGTTAATTTCCAAGATCAAGAATTTCATATTTTTGAATTTGGTGTCGTTGTTTACTGGGGAACCAATGGCTACAACCCAGAACTTTTCTTTTCTCAAATTAAGAAGTTCTTTATTAATCCTCAATCAGAAAAAACCTTTGATTTTTTCAAAGTCACAGTCATTGATGACTCTTCGACTGAATTTAGAATTAGAAGAGATCACCTACAACTAAATTCAAGTGATCCACTTCTTCGAATCGCGATTTCTTTTGCAATGGCACAGTCAGTGAAACTTGGCGAGATGGAAGAGTTTGTTATCAATGAAATTTCAGAACATTCAAATATTCCGCAAGACCTTGCGACGAGAGGAGATCTCAAACTTTCAAGAAAAGAGATGGCCAAAATCAGAGGGCGTATTTTTGTAACAGAATCGAGAATTAATCTTAAGTATGACCTTCTTGATAAGCCGGAATTTCTTTGGGATCACCCAGAGTATGATGAATACTATAACAAAACATATGAGTATCTTGAAGTTCATCAGCGCATGACTGTTCTTAATAAGAAGCTTTCTGTACTTCGTGATATTTTAAATATCCTCGCCGATGAATTACAGTTTAAACATTCGACAAATCTTGAGTGGATTATCATTATCCTAATTGGAATAGAAATTGTTATGTCATTAAGTGAATACACAGTGAAGTTTTTTAGTAATTAGTCCCTTTTAAGAATGAGTATAGGAGAGGAAAGCTCTCCTTAAACTCCCCTTCTACAAAATTATTCAAATTACTCGTCTGATGACATATTCCATATGTTGATAGAACATGAGCAGTAATAAATATTTTTTGATTCCTCTCAACTCTATTAAAATGTGTCTCTGTCACATGTAACTTTTCTAAGAGTTTAGGAATGTTTTCAAAACCATTTGTACTTGCGAATGAAGAATAAGATTTTAGTCTACTTTTTTCCTTCACATGCGATTCAAAGCTAAATCGTGGAGTATGAATATCGGAATCATGCACCATAGAAGCTGTAAAGAAGTCTTTAACATTTTGATCTGTCCGGTCATTAAATCTGGATAAAAATTTCAAAGACAATACATAAGTAAGCATAGAATGAGAAACTAGGAAGTCACCTTTTTTTAAAAACTCATTTAGTATTAGGAACAACTTTTTATCTGTTGAAATACTGTCTAAAATGGTTGAAATATGAGCAGTATATGTTTGAATTTCATTATTTTCAAAAAGATCGGAAGCATATGTAAAACAAAGGCTAATTTGATTTAACACTCTATTAACACTATCACCTTTAACATTCGGCCGCGAAAAACAATTAGAAAGAACCTTAGAAAAGCTTTCTTTTGAAACATAAAAGTCTCTAATTCCTTTTTTGTAAATATAATCTTTTAACAGCTCTATATTAGGCAACTCCTTACGACTCACTAAAACAAAGTGATCTCCACTTAATTTAATATAAATTTCATCCAACTGATCATATAGATTTAAAAGATCAATACTTCTAATCCTGCAAAATGGAGAAAGAGCTCCATTATCCACCAAGCATTTTCCAACAAGCTCTAACAAGGAGCTTACATCACAAGGCTTATCTAAGAAAGCGAGTTGTCCTCCTTCTTCTAGCTTTAACACTCTTTGTAACTCATCAAGAGAAGAGCTATGAAAAATAAAGGGAATCCTATACTTTAAATTCTCGTAATAAAGTAAATCCCCATTCCCTTCAGGCATTTGATAATCACTTATTATTAGATTATAGGAAGAATCTCTTCTTAATTCATTAATTGCATCCTTACTATTTGAAAAAAAAGAGAGACTTGCACTTCTGTAATTGTCAGAGATCAAAATGCTTAAGAGTTCCAAAATATCAGCATTATCATCTACAAGCAAAATCTTCATTACATCTCACCAAGTTAAGAATTGTGTCACTTACATGGTTTATTATACGCCTTAAGATCTCTAAATAAAATTCCTTAAAAAATTGCCACATAAAATAACATAATTTATTAATATTCAAAATATTTCCAGCAGCTTAAGGAAGTATCGGACATTACAACACAATAGAGTAATAGACCTTATCTCTCTATTTTTCAGTCCCAAAGTAACTCATTAACAGAGATATGTCCTTCCACAACAGGATCTTCAATACGCGGCCTCGCATCAAGCTTGGAGCCGTAAGCAGTTCTCCATAAATAGCGTAGAAGCAAGAAGTTCAAAGCGAAGAAGCTAAAAATTAAATCAATGATCAATCTTCTAAAGCTTAGAAATTCAATTTTTAAATGATCTTTCAGGCCTAAAGTGGTTCTCATTTTAAACTCCATTTTGGTTAGATTTTTATATCGCTAGAATAGCTGTAAAGCAGAAGAAGTCACCCCCTCTGCCGTTAGGATATTATTAGCAAAATGTTATGGTTTCATTGCTTAATACCTGATCAAACAGGTTCGTTAAAAAAATATTGTCGATGTGTTTTAAAAAGTGTCAAAATTAATGATTGTCTAAAATTAAATCATATATTTTTTCAGGGAGGAAAAATGATAAAAACTATTAAAACAGTAATGATTTCTTCACTACTAGTTATGAGTTCAAACTCATTTGCTTGTGACGTAGAAGGAAAGACAGGATTTTTACCAGATAACGATATGTATATTGGTGTATCTGAAAAAGCTGATAATGGAATGACTGAAGAGATCTTCAATGCTGTTATCGATAGAGTTGAAAATTACTACTCTTCAGTTGTTGCTTCTAAAGGTGCAAATCTTGTAACACTTAGAAAGTGGGAAGATGGAACTGTTAACGCTTATGCAAATCAAGTTGGTAAGACTTGGCAAGTTCATATGTTTGGTGGTCTAGCTCGTCATAGATCAGTATCTCCAGATGGATTCGCGCTTGTTATGTGTCACGAACTAGGTCACCACCTAGCAGGTGCTCCAAAGACAACAAGAATGTGGATTCCAACTTGGGCATCTAACGAAGGTCAATCTGATTACTGGGCATCAATGAAGTGTTTCAGAAGTGTTTATGGATCAGATAACAATGAAGCAATCGTTTCTAACATGACAATTGACGCTGAAGTAGTTAAGAAATGTGAGGCTAACTGGAATACAGATTCTGAAATCGCTCTTTGTAAGAGAGTTTCTCAAGCATCTAAAGGTCTAGCGACTCTTTTAAATGGTGATAGACCAGTAGATTTCGCAACTCCAGACAAGTCTGTTGTCTCTAAAACAAACCACAAGCACCCAGCTGGTCAGTGTCGTCTTGATACATACTTCCACGGTGCTCTTTGTACAAAAGACATCACTGATGAAACTTCAAACACAGATGCTAAAGCTGGTGTATGTAACAGAAGTGAAGATTACACAGACGGTGTAAGACCACTATGTTGGTTTAAACCATCTAACTTCTAATTTTTATTAGTAAATTTAGATAAAAAAGAAGCCCTGCAAATTGCGGGGCTTTTTTATTAAAGAATATATATTCACTTCGCTGCCTTAGCCTTAACGAACCACTCGAAGACGCTGCCAAATCGCGGGAGTGCTTTTGATTTAAACTCATTATTAATGACTTCAAGACTTGGTTTATAAAGTGTCCCAATAAGTCCCTTTTCAACAATTAAAAGCTCATTAGTCTCTGGCACATACTTAAATATCCCATTACTATTTTTAATCGTTAAAATATTTTCGGCCCTTGAACTTGCAATCTCCTGAGCTCGCTTCAGATAGTCTTTTTGTGAGTAACCAGGAAATTCCTTGCCATGTTTTTTAAAGTGTTCTGCATAAACTTTATAATTTTTAAAATATTTGGCCTGTGTTGTATGGCTTAAGGCCATCTTCTGAACAAAAGATTCATCAATATCAACACCACTATCAATTTGCTTATTGAGGAAATTTCGAAGCTCTCCCCTCACACCCTTTTGCGACAACGCACCTTGCAGCTTTCGCGCTTGTGCAATCTTCTCATCAATATTGCCACAGCCTTTCTTCTTCGCTGCAAAAATATTAAATGACGTCAATAGAATAAAAGAAATTAAAATTAAAGCGCGCATGTCGCAACCTCCAACGTCAACTTCTCCATCCCATGCCCCGCCATAAACTCGAGATCATCAAGGCCCTTCTTATTATCACTCTTCATAATCTTGGAAAATAATCCATTCATCTCATCTCTTGGTATCTTAAGCTTTGAAAGTACACCCAACGCCGACTTCACACCTTTTATCAATGAAATCTTACTCGCAAGCGTCGTCAGGGCCCTCGCAAGTCCAGCTGGCCCACCTGTCAAGATACCAACCAACGCCGTCGTTCCAATCGATCCCACCAGATTACAAACAATCATCGCCTTCTGCTCCGCTGGCATCCCCGCAATCACTTCACCAACTTCTTTCAAAGACGACTTAATATTCATCACAAATTCTTTTGTCTTCTCAAAAGTCGAAACAGCACTATCCCAAAACTTATTCGCGGCCTTAACCGGATTCTTAATAAAACTCATAAATCCCGACGCTGCGCTGGCCACCAGTCCCCCAGTCGCTTGCCACGCCCCACTCAACGCTTCACTCAAACAGCTCTTGGCATTCTCCATCAAGAATTCTGTCTCAACTTTATTACCAATCTGAGACAGACTCGCAAGTTGCGCGCTCGACATCGCCGCAATCTCAACCCCACAAGTGGAGGCATAAGCATTTTGAAATAAAGGATTTTTAAATGTGAATTTTGACGTTGAAACTTTTGCTCTAAGCCTCATGACATACTTATCAATATCTTTCCTTTCGATATTGTGAAAAAGCATCGCCACAGGAACCTTTTCCATCATCTCATGATAGAGATAACCGCCATCTTTAGGTCTAATAACTTTATTATAAGCGCGTGGAAACTCCAGCCCCACTTTTACAAAGACCCTTTTCCCGTCATCATTTTCAAAAACCTGATCCACCAACTCATACTCACGATAAGGACTTTGATAAAATCCTTTCAAGTCATACAAATGATCAAGGGTCCTCACCATATACTTTTGTGTCTTAAACTGTTCAAAAGTATCTTGGTATTCAAAGGCAAAAATATTTAATGATAACAATAGAAATGCTAAAATATACTTCATCACTCAATTATGACAAATTGGGCGAGAAAAATGAACGGGGCAAAGCTTACAGCAAAAAAAAACCGAGATATTATCTCGGCTTTTTAAACTTATGATTTTACTTTGGCCATTCTATTAAGAAGGTCAGTTGCTGTTCTAAAAATTAAGTGAATCGGCGTATTATCTAGAGGAAATGCTCTTCTTAAACCGTTTTTCAAATAAGTTCTATAATTATCAGGAACCCCTTGCGACTTATTCGTAAAGAATAAAAATGTCGGAGGCGACGTCTTAATTTGTGAGGCATACTTCACTCTAAAACGCTTACCTTTTGATCCTCTTAAAATAATTGGGTGCTTATCAATTAGATCAAGAACGAATCTATTTAACTCACCCGTTGGGATGTTTTGTTGTCTAATTAGAATAGTCTTAATCAGTGCCTTTTTAAGACTCTTAATCCCTCTACTGTGCTTCGCCGAAATTGGCATAATATCACAGTAATTTAACCAAGGAATCATATCTCTAATATTAAGTAACCACTCTTTCTTCTTCGCTGGATCTCTTACCGTATCACCAAGTAGGTCAATCTTATTCAGACACATAATAACTGAACAACCCTTCTCAACAGCAATATCAATCAGACGCTTGTCTTGATGTGAAACACCCTTAACTGCATCAATCATGAAAATACAAATATCAGATTCAGCAATACATCTTAGTGAACGATAAACCGATTGCGACTCAACAAAGTCATCAATCTTTTTCTGTTTTCTAATCCCTGCAGTATCAACGATGTGAATACTTCTCCAGAAGCTTCCTTCGTCAACTTCTTCTGCCACAACTTCTTCTTGAGCAATCACTTCTTCTTCAGCGAATTCTTGGTTCTCATCAACCTCTTCACCTTCAAAAACCTGCGAGTAAATTCTATCTCCAGCCTCGTCAGCAAACTCCTGCTCATCTTCGTCTAAGAATCCTTCATCATCATAGTCAAACTCAGCATTATCAAAGATCATATTGTCTTCATCTTCTTCTTCAAGATTGTAAGAGCTTACAAGAGAAGTATAAAGGTCTGGGTTATTTTGTCTAAACTCTTCATACTGTTGAACAAGTTGGTTATCACCACTGAAGTAGCGAAGCTTATTCTCTTCAAGCTTCTTAGCATCATGTCCAAAATATAAATCAAAGAAGCCTTCAATTGGATCAACAGTCGTTCCCGCGATATCAGAAACAAGTGCTCTTTGACTTCCAACTAAAAGATTTAAAAGAGTCGACTTACCAGCATTTGGTGCACCGATAATTGCAAGTCTTGCAACAACATCTTCCTTAGGCGTAACACCTGTTTGAAGCTTCGCTGAAACAAGGGCCTTATCAGATTTAGTAAAGTCTACCATCTCTTTATAGATCGCTTCTCTCAGAGGATCAACTCCAATATTATGAGCTGCTGATACAGTGAACATCTCGTCACTATTCACACCTAATTGATAGAAATCAATTTCATCACCTCTTTGAGATTCAGAATCAAATTTATTAACAACTAGCCACATCTTCTTCTTTTGCTTTCTAATATAATCTGCAATTGTATTATCAAATGGAAGTGCACCTTCTCTAACATCAACAACGAACAGAACCAGATCCGATTCATCAATGGCCTGGTGAGCATGCTCAGTCATAATATTAAAAAACTTATTTGCGTTCTCTTCTTGAACGTTCTTTCCTGTCTCATCAATTTTATCTGGGTAGAAACCACCAGTATCAACTAAGATCGCTTCTAATGGATTTTCTTCACTCACATCTGTGAACTCAGTGATCCCATAGTGACGGTCTCTTGTTACTCCAGGCATATCATAAGTAATTGCCTTATGTTGTTTCTTCATCAATCTATTAAAGACCGAACTCTTTCCAACATTTGGTCTTCCAATCAGGGAAATTACCATTGCTCTAGTTTTCATTTCTTATCCTTTTATTTTTTAACTCTTAATTATTTTGATTTCCAAACACGAGCAGAATCTTGTGCTCTATTTAGTCCAATTTCTTCAAGTACGAAGTTATTCTTAAACCACTTTGGAGAAACCTTAACGTGTAGATTTAGAAAAACTTTCCCGTCAGTCATTGCTTCAATTTTCTTTCTTGCCCCTGTACCGATTTCTTTAATCATCGATCCCTTAGTCCCTACAACGATCGCTCTTTGTGATGGACGATTAACAAGAATAGAAGCAGAGATATGTGAAGTAAAAGAATTATCCTTTCCTTTGATATCTTTATACTCTTCGATAACAACCGCTAACTCATATGGTAGCTCGTCTTTTAATAATTCAAATGCCTGCTCTCTAATATATTCAGTAGCAAAGAATCTTTGATTCTTATTAGAGATTGAACCATCTTCATAGAAGTGTGGTCCAGGAATAGCAGCATCAACAAGTGCACCAGTTAAAAGGTGGACATTGTCACCAGTTTTTGAGGATAGGCTAAAGTGCTTTTCAATTGTTGGAATAAGCTCTTTCGCTTTTTCAATAACCGCATCAAGAGGTAGATTTTCAGCATTCTCTACTCTATCAGCTTTTGTAAACACAACCCAAGTTGGTCCTAGGTCACGATTAATATTTTCAACGAATTCTTTGAATTGATTTAAAACATCTTTAGTTAGGTCAATAAGAAGAAGGTTAAGGTCTGCCCCCTCTAGTCCTTCTCTCGCCTGTTGATTAATACGCTTGTTAAGCTCTTGGCTTGACTTGTGAAGACCTGGAGTATCAACGAATACGATCTCCGTTCTATCTACTTGCATAATACAGTGAAACTTATTTCTCGTTGTTTGTGGCTTACTTGTAACAATACTAAGATCCATCCCAATGAGGTAATTAATTAAAGAACTCTTTCCTACGTTTGGAGCTCCTAATACAGCGACAACAATTGACTTATTATCTGGGTGTTGATTTTCAATAAGCATACATTCTCCTCATTAATTCTTAATTTGTTCCAATAAATTATTTTCTAAACAGTATTTTGCTAATTCTTTCATTGCTCTCTTCTTTGAAATATTTGTGAGTTCATGCAGTTTCACACCACAAACAGAAACACTCACAAGAAACTCTTCTCCATTCTTTGAAGACAAGTACTCAGGAAGAACTTTGAATCTTCTCATCGTTTCTTCTTGTAGCGTTGTCTTTGGATCAAAAACAGAAGCGTTATTTGCATCAAAGAAAGTGATTTCATTTTTCTTTTCAAATTCACCTATAATGTAATCAAGGGTCTTAAAGGCCACATCATTTGATGCATCCAATGAAATCGCTCCAATCACGGCCTCAAAAACATCACTAATGACCGAGTCAGTAGGACCAAGCGCTAACTCTCCCTTTCCAAGAAGAATCATTGACTGCAACTCAAGGCCCTTACCAATCGAAGCAAGCTTTGTCTCATTCACAAGTGAGCTTTTAATTTTTGAAAGTACGCCCTCTTTTTCTTCATCAAAGATTGAATAAAGTTTTAGTGCCACATAACTTCCAAGCACCGAGTCCCCAAGGAACTCGAGCCTTTCGTAGTTACGCAATTTTTCGCGTGTATACTCATGCACGAATGAACGATGCGTGAACGCCTGAAATAAAAGATCGAGATTTTTAAATGTGTAATTGATATTTTTTTGAAGTGTAATTAATGAGTCCTGCGCCTTAAACAATTCGCGTACGCACTGCGTTCCCAATACTGATTTCTCATACAGCATTGCGCTAAATTGATTATCCAAAGTATTATTGCTACTTTGCAAGGTCGTCTTCTCCGTTAATTACCCGTTATTTAATTGTCTCCTTCTTGTAACACCCATAGTCTTTCCAAGCAAGAGAAGATTTTAAGTTGTGTAATTTTAACCATCTATGTACAATATTTGAGATCAAAAAATTTGATTTAAATGACAGTATTTTAATAGGTTACAAATATATGGATACGAAATATACACAGGCCCCTGAAGGCGGACCAAGCACTAACCCGGCCATGGCCAAGATCATCAACTGGCAAACAGAGTTCTATGACTCTCTTCGCGCCAAGGGCAGAAGTGTTAACACCCTTAAAAACTACAAGACAGATCTCGATTGTTTTAACCAGTACCTAATCGAGGCCCAAAGCTCCCTTGATATCGAGCATTTTAGTATCCCGCAAATTCTTGAGTATGGAAAATACCTCGAGCAAAAATACACGTCGGACAACTCTCGTCGCCGTCGAGTTCAGGCCCTGCGCCTCTTCTTTGACTTTATGGTTGAAAAAAATATTTTCAATCATAATCCGGTGAAAAAGGTTCCAACCTCTCCGAAGTTTCTTGATATCCCAAGACCAACATCTCTTTCGCACGTGAAGACACTTTGGATGCACCTGCTCGAGCAGTCTCGCCCGAAGCAAGCGAAAATCGAATTATTAAAAATTCAAAGAAACCAACTTATCTTTCTTCTAATTTATGGAAGTGGCCTCAAGGTTTCAGATATCGCAGGCCTTAGAAGAGATCACTTTAGTTTTGGAAAATCTCCGCGCGTGATGATTATTCACCCAAAGAGAGATCCATACTCTGTGGCCCTTCCAGATGTTTTCCAAAAAATTTACGAATCATATGTTGAACTTTTAGAGCGCGTAAAAAAAGAACATCACCTTTCTTTCTCGCATATCTTTTTCAATGCCAATGCTCACCGTATTTTAAATGGTGGTATCTCGGCTCGTGGAATCGAGTTGATTTTTGACGGTTGGAGAAAGGAGCTAATGATCGACGTAACGCCAAAGTCTTTAAGACAATCGGCAATCTTCACATGGCTTCATAGTGATATTAATGAATCAGTCATCAAAGAGTGGCTTGGAGTTTCACCTTCGTACTCACTAAAACTCTACCGCGACCACCTTGAGTCACATGTTTTTAGCAGTCACTTTATTGAAAGGTGTTATCTTGATTTAATGGGTGCAGGTCTCTTATAAGTAGGAAGACCTTCCTCATGATCTAAGTGCCAACGGTCTGTAAAAAGCTCGTCTTTTTCAACTAGATAGTATTTTAAATCCTTATCAAGTTCATCAAGACGATAGCTTAATTCTTTTTGAATTCTAATCTGATCCTTCTTCTTAGCAATAAGCGAATTAAGCGCTAACTCTTTTTCTTTTTGAATCTCTAAAATTTTTCGATCATAAGCCGCTGCAACTTGCACTTGCTCAGCAGAAAATCCCCAAACAAACTTATTCACTTTATTTAGCTGAGTGAGAAAATCTCTCTTCTTTGAAAGTAGCGCCACTCGATATCTCGAAGCATCCTTCACACGACTGGCCAATCTCTCCGATTCAAAAATTAAAATCGTTCCACGTCTAAAACTATAGGCCTCGCCCCAACATGGCAGGAGGTTTTTCACATAGATTGTAAGATAGCCATCTTCAATCGCGCGCACATTTCCCTGGCAAGGATCTTTACTACGATCTCTGGCCACCCAAAACTGCAGCGGATCTGAAGCCTTGAAAAATTTTGTATTCTCTGTCTCAACTTGAATTTTTAAAATCGTCGCCGTTGCATCTTTGTCACTGACTCTCCCTGAGAACTTTGAGTAATCAATATTTGGATCGTAGAATGAATCAAGACCAACTGGAGAATTAACAGAAGCAAAGTCCTCTTCCGTTGGAAATGTCGACTTATTCAATACCTCGTCCTTTCTAATAATCTGAGTTTGATTAGACAGTGCAGAAAACATAAATAGAAAAGATAAAATATACTTCATACTACCATTTTAAGGGTGTCTAACGCTCGTGTCCACAGCATGAAAAACTTGTCACTTGCAACTTTTTTTCATAAGCTTTGAGAAATATTTTAAGGAGAAAATCATGCAATTTTTTATTGATACAGGAATAATTGAGGAAATCAATCAAGCGAAAGAATGGGGATTCGTAGACGGTGTTACAACTAACCCATCACTAATCGCACAAACTGGTAGATCACAAGCAGACGTTATCAAAGATATCGTTAAAATCATCGACGGTCCAATCTCTGCAGAAGTTATCTCAACAGACAGAGAAGGAATGATCAAGGAAGGTGCTGAGCTTGCAAAAATCCACGACAATGTTGTTATCAAGCTTCCACTAACTGAAGCTGGAATCAGTGCATGTAAATGGTTCTCAGACAACAACATCAAGACAAACGTAACTCTATGTTTCAGCGCTAACCAAGCTCTTCTTGCAGCAAAAAATGGTGCAACTTATATCTCTCCATTCGTAGGTCGTCTTGACGATATCGGTGTTGACGGTAACGGACTTATCGCAGAAATCAGACAAGTTTTTGATAACTACGGTTTCACAACTAAAATCCTAGCTGCAAGCTTAAGACACGCAGATCACGTAAAGCAAAGTGCCCTTATTGGAGCAGACGTTGCAACTATGCCATTTTCTGTAATCAAGCAACTTTTCAAGCACCCACTTACAGATATCGGACTTGAAAAATTCTTGGCAGATCACGCTAAGTCGAACAAATAACAAGATCATTTATTGACAAGATTTTTCATAATATTGGGGGCTTACAAGGCCCCCTTTTTTTTCGTAATTTTTACTCAGGAAATACCGATTCTTCTCTTAGAATTAAAGGACTAGAAGCTTAAGCTTTTTGGTCGACTTCTGGGGGATTTTTGAAGTTACTAAGAGGAAAAACCATATTCATTTCATCACTCATTTTGCTCGCGGCCTTCACTTCGTGTACACCTCAGCAAAAAGGCAGCGCCAATATCGGAAGCCCTTCGGCGTCTGAGTACTCAAACTTGCCAATGAAATGGCCTGATTCGAAACTTCCTCTACGCGTTTATATCGCCGACGAGTACCACGCAGAAATTGATAATTACTCCCTAGTTTCAGGAAAGGATCTTTTCCAACAAATGATGGACAAGTGGAATCTTGCCGATTCAAACAGAACTTTCTTTGACACAACAACTGATTACTCCGCAGCAAATCTCGAATACAACTACCACACAGATTACGGAAAAGATAACGTCGTTGGAATCTATCGCAAAAATGCCTCATGGTTTTCCGACATCGGTTCAGGCGTACTTGCTGTCACAAGCTATATCATCACGCCGGTGTCGGGCTACATGGAAATGGTTAAAGGTGACATCATCGTTAACGAGGCCGAATTCAATTTCACTCTTGATTCAACAGATAGCACATACGGAAGATACGACCTTCCATCCGTTCTTCTACACGAACTAGGTCACCTCATAGGCCTCAAGCATACAACAAGCTACTCAATCCCAAGTGTGATGAGACCAGAAATTGGCCATACAGATACACACCGAAATCCTTACACGTATGATGTAAACTCAATCCAGTCCCTCTACAATACAACTTATTCCGCCATCACTGCTGGTGGTTTGGCCATCACAAGTGAATCTAGTGATGAGGAACCGAGGTACTATCAGGGATATATCGAGCTACGTGCCGATGGGAAGTGTCGCCACTATCTCGAGGGCGAACTCATCGATACTCACTCCGCTTTTTAACTGCCCCCTTGCAATGGTGTTGAACATCATTGCAAAAATGAATTACATATTTAATTAAAAGCACTTGAGACTTCAAGTTTGAAATCTGTCTGAACAGTTAGAATAGATGTGGCCAACTACCTAACAGAGTCAAATCCATATCGATTTCCAACACCATTCAAAGGGATCAGTTTATATTTTTTTCGATACAATCACGAATTTTCGCCTTGGCCCTAAAGATCAACTGACGAAGATTTCCATCAGTTATACCGAGTGTTTCGCAAATGAAATCTGACTCCTCCCCATCGACAAGCTTCATCATGAAAGCACTTCGCTGAAGCATCGGCAAGTGCTCCATACACTGCTCGATGATTGCCATGATCTCATTGTTCTGAGCGAGTAAACTTGGGTCCATGAACTGCTTATTCCAGTGTCCATCATCTTCAAAACTTGATTCTAAAATTTCCTCAATAGGATCAGTCTTTTGAAATTTAAGGTTGGCGCGACGAAGTTCAGCAAGCTTATTGTAGAAAATCCCAAAGAGAAAAGTTCTGATATGACTGCGCCCCTCAAAACGAGGCACAACTTCAAGAAATGTTGTCCAGGTACTAGCGGCCAAATCATAGGCCATCTCCTCTGATAGTCCCGAGCCAAGACCCGCCCTGAAGAGATGATCCGTATAGCTATCGACCAAGAGTGAAATGGCCTCTTTATCTAGAGCGGTCACGCGATCAATGAATTCCTTGGAACTGAAGTTTGTCATAAAAAAAGCTTAAATAATAAAAAGTTAAAAGTCATCAAACAAATATATGACAAAATTATGTTGTACACAATATAATTTTGTGCTACCTTTAAGCTGATCCAGTCCATTGGTGTTGGGAATTACCCAAATCCACAAGGGTCCTGGCGCTTATTAAATACTGAAAACAACAGTTTAAATTAAATAAATACAACTACTTGTAATGAATATGATTTCTCATAAAACCAACACCATCCGAAGGGAGCAGCTATGAGTATTTACGATTTTAACGCCAACGACATTAAGGGAAAGGAACGCTCACTTTCAGAATTTAAAGGAAAGAGTCTTCTCATCGTTAACACAGCAAGTAAGTGTGGGTTCACTCCGCAATACGCCGAACTACAAGAGCTGTATAAGAGATATGAAGGCAAACTTGAAGTTCTCGCTTTCCCATGCAACCAGTTTGGGGCGCAAGAGCCAGGCACAGCGGAAGATATTCAAAGTTTTTGTGATCTCACTTTCCACACGTCATTTCCAATTTTTGAAAAGGTTGATGTTAATGGTGCTGAGACTCACCCGCTTTTTAACTACCTTAAAGATTCTCTCCCAGGAATTCTTGGGACGAAGAAGATCAAGTGGAACTTTACGAAGTTTTTAATTGATAGCGAAGGAAATCCGGTTAAGAGATATGCACCAACGGATAAGCCGCTGAGTTTGGTAAAAGATATTGAAGCAACATTTAAATCATAGGACTTGATTTTGAGTAATGAAGAACATTTAAAAATAGATAATCAACTTTGTTTTAGTCTCTATCGACTGAGTAAGTTTATTACGTCGAAGTATAAGGACTTCCTCGACAGTATTGAACTCACCTACCCACAGTACTTGGTGATGCTAGTGCTTTGGGAAGATAACAAAGTGAATATGTCGACGCTTGGCCACAAGCTTTCACTTGATAACGGAACACTGACTCCACTCGTGAAAAGACTGATTGAGAAAGGGCTTGTCGAAAAGAAGCGATGCCAGGCAGATGAGAGAATCGTCTATATTGCGGCAACAGATAAGGGAATTGAACTAAAGAAGAAGGCGCTTGAGATTCCGTCGAAGATGATGTGTTCGAGTGACCTTGATATTGAAAAGTTAAGTGAATTAAAAAAACAAATTGATAACCTGTACCTACAGTGGAATGGAGAATGTAAAAATGGAAAACATGAATAATGAAATTTTAAGTGCCCTAAATTGGAGATATGCAACTAAGGTATTTGATCCAAATAAGAAAATTTCGGCGGAAGATTGGAATGTTATTTCTGAATCTTTAAGACTTGCAGCTAGTTCTTTTGGACTTCAACCGTGGAAATTTATCCTTGTTGAAAATGAAGATCTTAGAGCACAGATGCGTGAAGTATCTTGGGGACAATCACAAGTAACAGATTCATCTCACTACTTAGTTCTTGCATACTTAAATAAGATAGATGAGCCTTATATTGAAAAATTTGTAACATCGATTGCTAAGCAACGTGGTGTTGAAAGAGAAACTCTTGATGGTTACTACTCTGTGATGAAAGGTGCGCTAATTGATGGCCCACGCTCGCAAGCGATTGGAGAATGGGCGCAAAGACAAACATATATTGCAATGGGACACGCGATGCTAACAGCGGCCCTGCAAAAGATTGATACTTGTGCGCTCGAAGGATTTGATCCACAAGCTTACGACAAGTTACTCGGTCTTGAAGGAACAGACTATAATGCAATTGGAGCAATCGCATTTGGTTATAGAGCAGCTGAAGATAAGTACCAAGATTTAAAGAAAGTTAGATTTGAAAATAACGAGATTTTCGAAACTCGTTAGTCTCTTCCCTTTGTACCCGTGTACTTCTAGTGCACGGGTATGTATATTAGCTTAATGAAAAACTATATTATAAGTAATTCAAAATTAACTGAAGACTCATTTGAAACCATCAAAAATTTCTATCTTAATGATGACCCCGCCCATGACTGGCTTCATATCCAAAGACTACTTAAGCAAGGCATAGATTTTGGTACCCACCTTGGGGCTTCTCTTAGTATTTTACTCCCAGCGATTTTAATTCATGACATCATCAATATACCAAAAGGTAGTAGACTCAGAAGTAAAGCAAGCCTACTCTCGGCCAATAAAACAAAAGAGTTACTAGGTAAAACAGATTATACAGATAAAGAGATTGAATCTATCGCACAAGTTGTTCTAGAACATTCTTATAGTGCAAATCTTCCAGCAACAAGCTTGGAGTCTGAGATTTTACAAGATATCGACAAGCTTGATGCAATGGGAGCAATCGGCGTAATGAGATGGGCCGCGACATCCGCTAAGATGAAATCAAAATTCTACGATGAAGACAATCCCTGGGCCGAGGGAAGAGAGCTAAATGACTTTCAATTTGCATTAGACCATTTTGAAACTAAACTCTTAAAGCTTGAAGGGCGACTAAATACTGAGATAGCAAAGAAGGAAGGACAAAAAAGGCTACAGTTTTTTTATGAATTTCTCTCCCAACTAAAAGCAGAGATTTAGATCGAATCAATCTGTGCGATAGCGTAATCAAATTCTTCAAGAGTTGCGTTTGTCACCAGCTCTGTTATATCCGAGCGAATTTCAACTAACTCAGTTGTTGGCTGAACATTTCCAGTGCGTGTAAATTGTGCAACAAAAATCACAAGTACAAAACTGAATGCCATAATAGTTTTTAAAAGAATCTTACCATGAAATGGAGATCTCTTTTCGGTCTTTAATGACTGAGTAAAGGCGTAGAAATTTTCATCCAAAGCTTTTGGTGTTTTCACGTTTAAACTTTCTTTGATTTCATTTTTCATACTCAAACTCTTCCGTTAAAATTTCTTTTAATTTTTTCTTTGCTTTAAAAATTAGGCCCTTCACACTTGGGACACTAACTCCTAAAACCTCTGCGATTTCAGCGTAGTCATACTCATTAAAAATTCGAAGTGTAATCACATCACGATATGATGGATTGAGCTTCTCAATTGCGAGACGAAGGTTTTCACGATCTTCTGCAAAGTGATCACTCTCCTCTTGCATTTCGAATTGTTCAAAATGCTCATCGATATTCTTGAAACTCACCTTATTTTTTCTAAAGTAGTCATAACAATTATTGCGAGCAATCGTCCAAATCCAAGTCGAGGCCTTGTACTCACTACGATACATCTTTATATTGCGATAGACTTTTTCCATCGTTTCTTGGAAAAGTTCAATAGCATCGGCCTCGTGACGAACGAGATTAAAAATATAAGCATAGAGGCCATGCTTAATTTCTTCATACAAAAGCTCGAAGCTTTTGATATCTCCCTTTTGCGCAGCTAATAAATATTGTTCATTTGTCATCTTGGTCATCACTCTATTATACGCACGAATGCAGTAAAAGTTTCTCGCTGTAATTTCTTAATAAAAATAGCTGTTTACCACTTGAGCGCGATTTTCCCTACCGACTTTCCCGACTCAATATGACCATGAGCATGGCCGACATCAGAAGCATCAAACACCGTCACTCGATGACCCTTAATCGAACCAGACTCAAGCATCTTTATCATGGCCTCCATTCCTTCAAGAAGAATATCAAAGCGCTCGAAGAGAAAGGACAAATTAAATGCCATCACACTCTTATTGGCAGATGTCAGTTCAAGAGGAGAGAACCTCGGCGTACGTAAATAATTCCAAACAAGCTTAGGCCAATTAATTCTACCCGACTTTGGAAGCATGGTATGAAATCCATAGACCATTAACTTCCCTGTCGGCGCAAGATGATTAAAACTATCCCTCAAAGTTTCTACTCCATTTGCATCAAGGATAACATCATAACCTGTAGGACAGATTTCCTCTGCCCTTTTCCAAAGATCTTCTTTTGATTTATCTATTATATGATCACAGTTTAACGAGCTTAAATACTCTCTCTTACCAGACGAACCAATAACTCCAACCGTGTTATGACCGGCCTGCTTTAAGAGCTGCACCAGAGCACTGCCCACTCCTCCAGCAGCAGAATGAACAAGAACATTACTCCTTGGCCTCATGATAAAGTTTTGAAAGAGAGCGTGATAGGCAGTTAAAAAAACAGCAGGAAAACATGCGGCCTCTTCAAAACTTAGACTTGAAGGTTTCTTAAAAACAAAATGCTCAGGAAGATTGAGTTTAGAACTATAGCCGTTAAAAAAACTCACTCCAAAGACTTCATCTCCAACTTTAAATTTTGAATTTTCATGAACTTTCGAGATCACACCAGAGAACTCAAAGCCAGGAGTTATTGGCCAACCAATAAACTTCTTGGCCGACTCGTAAATTCCCCATCGCACACAAACGTCCGCATAGTTGACCCCACTATACATCACATCGACTTGCACTTCATTGACCTTAAGATCGTCAATCGTGCCATGCTCAAGCTTCAATTTATCGTGATCCCCTGGACTATGGATAACTATTTTTTTCACCTTCAATTTCTCCTATTGAGGCATCAATTAATTTGATTAGAAATATTGTCTTATTATAGCGATATTTTAATCAACAAAACAGAGGAGAATATATGATTAGCGCAAAAGCAATCGACCATATCAATATAAGTGTAAAATCAATTCAAAAAGCAAAAGACTTCTATATTGAGTACTTTGGCATGCAAGTCATCGAAGAGTACACCTATCAAAGTAGTCAGACAGGTGAAGAGATAAATTTTCTTCTCATCGGAAACCCTGGAAAGTTGATGCTATGTTTCTATGAGGCCCAAGAACTCAACAGTGAAATCACAAACTCTGCTCTTTCCCATATAGGTATCAATGTGGAAAATTTTGATGAAGCACTTGAACTGGCGATGTCACAAAAAATTATCGATGAAAGATGGGGTGTCAAAGATTACGAAAAATCAAAAAGCTTTTATATTACTGATCCAAACGGACTGGGGATTGAAATCTCTAAATCATTTGCTGGTGGACATTAACACTCAGTTGTATAGAAGCTTTTATAGTTATCATGAATCTTTTGATAGACTCCATTTGACTTGATCTTCTTAAGCCCCTCGTTAAAACTTTTTAGGTAGTAAGTATCTTTAAATTTTAGATTACGAGGGGTCTTCTCTCCCATTGATTGAAAAATAAGCTTCTTTGTATCAAAAGCTGGAAAGTCCTTTTTCAGCTGGTACATGAAGATATTCTTATCACTAATTACAATATCCACGCGCTTATTGACCAGTAGCTTTGATTGTAATAGCTGATCATGATCTTCTGAATAAAGAGCATTCCCCTCAATCGCGGTCTTAAAGTCCTCACCGAGGACATCTCTAGCGGACTTAAATGCCCATACGGAATGGTTAGAAAAACTCTTCATATCACTCATATTGATACGCTTTTCTTTTAGGGAAACTGCACAGTCAAAATAATTAAGTGTTGGTTCTGACTGTAAAACTCCAGTCTGTCCATTATAAATATCATTTGAATAATTATCGACAACCGCATGGATTTCATTTTTTGAAAGAAGTGTCATAGCGCGTTTGTAATTGATATTACGAATCTGATCCAGCTCAATACTAGAGGCCTTAAAAGCTGCTCTAATGATTTCAAGCTCAATTCCCATATAATCCTTACCCATATAGTAAGGAGGCATGGAATTTGTAAATGCTATTGAGAAAGCAAAACTCAATTTAGAAATGAATATCAGAAAGAAAATTTTATTTAGCATATAAAAAGCTTAGTCGATATCGGCACTATATTCAATATGCAAAAACGACCTGCTTTCTCTTCCATAGAGGACGACCAACTGAAGGACAAACCTCAAAGCGCGTGTACTCACCCGCTTCATGAAAGTTATACTTGAGCGTTCCACTATTAGCTTTTTGAATTGAACCAACAACAAGTGTTTCATTCGTAAAGGCCGTAAAATATTGTACGTTATAGCGCCAGATATCATGGGACTCGACACGAAGAAAACTTGCCTCTCCACGAGAGATCTCATTGAAGACACTATTATGATAAAAACACTTACCTTCCAATTGCTCAAGCTGAGGAGCAGTTATATAAATAAAAGCAGCACCAACTAACACAAGTAAAAGTGTAACCAAAAGAACATGCTTCACTGTTTTTCGAATCATAACTTGCCCGAACAAAGGTTAAAAAAAAGCCCCGCTAAAAGCGAGGCAATTTCTTTGTAATTATTGTTGAATATTTTCTTACTTATTTGCTTCGTAGATTGCTTTGAATCCGTCGATATCTCTTGCTGCAATCTCAGCTAACATCTTTCTATTAATTTGGATGTTATTTTTCTTTAGGTTACCCATAAATTTTGAATATGATGTTCCTAATGCTTTAGATGCTGCAGAAATTCTGATAATCCAAAGTTTTCTCATATCTCTTTTTAGAAGTTTTCTACCAACATATTGGTAAGCCATTGCTCTTTTTACAGTTTCAGCGGCTTGATAATAAGTTTGTCTTCTTGAAAAGTGAAAACCTTTCGCTAATTTAAGAACTTTGTTTCTTCTTTGTCTTGCTTTAAAACCTCTTCTAACTCTAGACATAATCTACTCCATTTTTTTTGACGATTGGGGGCCTAAGGCACTTGTTAAATCTTTCCCAATAATCGGGTTAAAATACAATTACTACTTTCTACTTTTTCTTAGAAAGCTTTGCTGCGTAAGGAAGCATTCTTCTCACTTTTTCAGATTCTGCTGCGTGAACATAACCTGTTTTTGAGTTTCTCTTCTTTGCATCCTGTGGTCTCTTCTCAAGAATGTGTCTTAAGTTAGCTCTTTTTCTTTTGAACTTTCCGTTCCCAACAGGTGTGTACCTCTTAGCTGCCGCTTTTCTAGTCTTCATTTTTGGCATGAATAACTCCTAAATTTAACTTCAACAATAAAAAATTAATAAGTGTAACAATATTACAAGTATGTATGGATATCAAAATTTAATAAATTTGCAAAGAAAAAAGGGAAAGTTTCAGGATAAATAATTGATATAAGAAAGAGGAACTACGAAAATTCAGTATCTTAGAAAAAAAAGGCCCAAGCAGTGCTTAGGCCCAATAAACTATTTCTTTTTAGTAGGGGCAAGAATCGTAATGATTCTATTTCCCATCAGCTTAGCTGGACTTTCAATTGCCGCACCAAACTCACAAACAGTTGCGATGATAGCGTCAAATTTTTCTTTTCCCATATCTTTATAGGCCATTTCACGACCTCTAAACTGCATTACAAATTTAACCTTGTCACCATCTTCTAAGAACTTTTGAGCTCTCTTTAGTTTTGTATCAAGGTCATGTTTTTCAATATTTGGTCTCAACTGAATTTCTTTTAAAACAATCTTTGCTTGCTTCTTTTTCGCTTCAGCTAATTTCTTTTGTAGTTCGTACTTGTACTTACCGTAATCAATAACCTTGACAACTGGAGGCTTTGCTGTCGGAGCGATCTCAACTAGGTCTAATCCTAGCTCTTCAGCAATTTCTCTGGCCCTGCTAATTGATACAACACCATACTGCTCTTCTTCTCCAACTAAACGGCATTCAGATATTCTAATATCTTCATTAATACGAGGTCCCTTATCTTTGCTCGGTCCCTTTCTGTTGTCTCTAATAAATCACCTCCGGATTTCGTTAACTAAAAATTCAATTTGATTGTAATATCAAAAACTTAAAATAAATAAAAGATAATAATACGATTTTAACCTAGCCAATCATTGTTGCAAAGCCATTAATTTGTCAAAAACCACTCAATTCTTACTTCTGGGCCACTTTCTGTATTCGTAAAAAGTAGATAAGGCCTTTCTTTGTCCTGGTAATCAAGAAAGTTAAGATTTGATAGTGCCGAGACCGCCAACTCATGACTTTTTACAAGAGAGCGTGACATATCAATGACCTCAAACTCTTCACCAAATCTCGAGTTTCCAATAAATGGCCGTGCAGGAATAAGTTCGCCTTCAGTTATAAAAAAATAGATGGCCGAATCAAAAATCTGAGTTCTTGGCGCTTTAGTAATATTATCAAGAATCACTTGAGAGTAACTGAATGCCTCTTCAAAAGTTTTAAATTTTTCCTTTGAACAAAGTAGTCTTAGATTTGATATTTCGCGGTTAGTTTCTTTCATTATTAATCCATATGATTTTTTTCATAAGGCTCTACATGTATCGTGATATCGATATTGTGGCAATACGAGGCCAGTCGCTTTCTTAAAAGATCCTCCGCTTGATGAGAAAGGGCATGGGCCTCGATAAGGCTTAGACTAGGATCGACAAGCAGGTGAAAGTCGATGTGCATCCAGTGGCTATTTCCACGAGCGCGGAATTTATGAACATCCATTATTTGTGGAAGCCCCTCAATCTCCTCAATAAATTGTTTCTCAATGTCAGGGGAATGATCAAGTAAATCATTAAGATTTCCGCGGGCAATTTTAATAGCGAGATAAATCAGATAAATAATTATTAGAAAACCGATAATAATATCAGGAAGAACCATACCAAATTTTGAAGTAATAATTGAAATAAGAACCCCAAAACTTAAAATAAAATCCCCGAGAGTATGTTCACCATCTGCAGTGAGTAGTCGACTATTAAGCCTCTCTCCTTCTCTCTTTTCGTAAGTCGCAACAAAATAGCTAATTCCCATAGAAACTAAAATTGAAACAATCGGAACAATTCCAAATTCACGAGGAGCAGGATTCCCACTTAGCAAATTATCTTTATGAGTCAGAAAAAGCGAAACCGCAGAAGAAAAGAGAAGCACACTTAGAAATAAACTTCCAAGATTTTCAAATTTATAATGACCGTAGTTATGATTCTTATCCCCAGGCATACTTGCATAAGTAATCGCAATGAGTGCGACAACATTTCCAAAGCCATCAAAGACAGACTCTAAGCCTGAAGATGAGAGAGAGAGATAATGGAATGTACTTCCAGCAACGATTTTAATCAATGCCGAAAGTAAATTTAATCCCATCGTAATATAGAGAACTTTTTTGATTTGTTTTTCTCGAAGATTTAATGTCATCGACTAAATAACCTTCAAGTTAAACTTTAATTGTTCCATCAACTCATCCTCAAGTTTTTCAATGTAAAGATTAAGTGCTTTTTCATTACCAATTCTAAGAGCACCATCTTCTTTGACAAGGAAACCTTTTTGAATAAAGTATTTAATCGCATTCTTCGCAAGCTCAACATTATGGCTCTCAAAGAACCTAATAACACGTTGATGCTTAAACTCTGTATCGAAAACTATTTGTAGGCGATGAATGAAATCGTCCTGTTCAAAAAGAGTAATCCCCTCTTTATCAAAACTCTTTATTGTCATTGCAGCAACAAAGTAGGACTCATTAATATAACTTAATGCTCGTGAGAAGATCCCTAGATTTGAAGCTACCGCATAAAGATCTTTATGTGAAAGATTCATACACTCTTCCAAAGAGGTAATATCTCTTCCAATTGCATCAGATAAGATTCTTAGCGTTTGAACAAAGTATTCTTTTAATGTTGGAAGGTAGAATTCATGCTTTAACTGATCCCTTTGCTCCACGAAGAATTTCTTGAGATCGTCAACATTTTGAATTTTCCCAGAAAAGAGATTGATCCATGCCAAGTTAATTGTCCAAGGAATAATAAAGTGGTGAAGAATCGTATTTTTGAAAAATAGTAATTCTCTTCTGGCCATTTTTTTAATTGAGTAAAAAACCGTTGAGTTATCATGACGACCAATTACTTCAATCTTGCCATTACCAATTAAAATATCAACAGCACGCCCTAGCGTTCCCTCAAGCTTTGCAAGAGATAATGTATCAGTAAAAGGAATATCAAACTTCATACAATATTGAATAATCGCTTTCGCTTTAGCCGTGATGTCTGTCCACTTTAAGGCACCTGTTGTTTCATCAAGTAGAATAAGAACAAGAAGAGATGTAGGCGTAACAACCATCTCATCACCAACGCGTCTAAAACACTTGAATGCGATATCGCGTAGGTTCTTTTTATTGTCTTCATCATTTTCAAGCTTCGATGCTTTAACAGGATTCCCAACATTAATATGAACATTACCAAACTGATAAGAAATAAGCTTAACAAGACTAAAAAGCTGACCTGTACTCTCCTTAACTTTCTCTCCACCTTGTAGTTCTTTAGCAAGTGACTTCTGCTCAGGAACGTATTCGTGAGCAATTGATACTGGCACAAAGAGAAGGTCAGAGTGCTTATCTTCAGGAAGATGACTATGGGCCTCAAGAAGCATTTGATAAAGGCCATACTTCGGTGGGCGTAGCTTCCCAGTACGAGTTCTTCCTCCTTCAAAGAAGAATTCAATGGGTTCGCGATTAAGAAGCAAGTAATAGAGATAGGCTTCCATTGTTAACTTATAGAGAACATCATTTTGAAATGATCTTCTAATAAAGAAACAACCGGACTTTCTAAAGATTTTACCGATTGGAAAAATATTTAAATTATCTCCACCGGCCACAAAAAGTGGTCTCTCATATTCTTTATAAAACTTATAATTAATTGCCACATAATCGGCGTGAGACTGGTGATTAGGCACAAGTACAAGAGAGTTTTTCTTCATTAACTCACCAAGGTTATGGCCATTATCATTAAAATTAATTCCATCATAGAGACGAGGAAGTGCGGCATCAAACATCTTTTCAACCGTCTTAAAATATGTTTTTGAAAAATCGGCCCTCATTTCTTCAAGATTTTTAAGGGCCTTTTCTTTTGACTTAATTGGATCAGAACTTGATTCGATCCTCTCCTTTAGTTTTGGATAAGAGAGAACCGTCTTTTGCATATCTGATAGCATAAGATTCCTTTAGTTAATTTTTCCGTGTGGCTTACTTTCGCTCATTCCAGAAGATGTCATCTCCATGAAAAGTCCAGCTTCAGTCATGGCCTTAATTGTATCAACTCCAAGATAAGTCATTCCCGATCTAATACCACCAATTAATTCATCGATAATATATTCAACAGGACCTTTACATGGAATCATTGTATCAACGCCTTCTGCGGCCATTCCTTTTGGCAGTTCTCCACGCCATGAAACCTGAGCGGCCTTCGACGCCATCCCACGATACTGCTTCATTCCACCTTTTACTTCACCTGGAGTTTCAAGTGCACCTGAAACAAGAGAGCCAACCATACAAGTATCAGCACCAGCACAAAGGGCCTTTACCATATCCCCAGAATTTTTTAAACCACCATCTGCAATAACAGGAACACCGTGTTTTGATGCTTCGGCCACACACATTGCAATTGCGGTTAACTGAGGAACACCATGACCTGTAATGATACGAGTTGTACACATTGAACCTGGCCCAATACCAACTTTAACGGCATCAGCACCACGATCGATCATGCGCTTTACACCTTCAGCAGTTGCTACGTTACCTGCGATAACGTCAACTTTAGGATATTTCTTTTTTACGTACTCAAGCACTTCCATCATCATAATTGAATCACCGTGAGCGATATCAATAGTTAGGATCTCAACTCCTTCATTAGCAAGAAGGTCTGCTCTAAGCATTCCCTCTTCTTTAACACCAATCGAAGCGGCCATAGGAAGAGTGATATTATGTTCTTTAAAATATTTTTGAATTTTTCTTACGTCTTGAACTTGTTCCTCTGGAGACATAAAGCGGTGAAGGATTCCCATCCCTCCAAGACTTGCAATTTTACAGGCCATATCAACACCTGTAACTGTATCCATATTTGCAGTGACAATTGGAATATCAATTTCAAAATTCTTAGTTACTTTCGTCTTAGTCGACGGCATTTTTCGTGAGTAAATTTCACTGTAACGTGGAATTAGTAACACATCATCAAATGTATACCCCTTACCTCTTTCTAAAATAGACTGTGCCTTGAACATTAGTTCCATTTTGTTATCTCCCCTAAGAATTTGTATGTGTTAGAAAATGGTATCATGGTAAAACTGTGGTTTTTAGACCTTGTGCACAAAATTAACTATAAAAATCGATGTATTTTGACCTTTTCGTCATAAATAATCTCAATAAATCCTAACTCGCCGCCACCATCATAAAAACTCGACATCCCAGTATCAATTCTCCACACTTTACCGTCGCAATCAGAATTTATTGTCTTTTGTACTGTGTGCGCAATCACCATACGCTTGGCCCCTAAGATTTTGAGGGCCTTATCAAGTTGTTTACATGATTTATTTTCTGTCTTTGCAAAGAGGCGTGAGTAAAGTGGAGAATCTTCTTCAAAGAAATACTTACGACGACGATCGGTTCCATTCATCCAACCGCTAATATCTGAATTTATTTTGTTCAGCCCTTTTTCTGCATACTTTGCTTCCACACCACCATGGACAAATATAGTTTCTCCAACTTTTAATATTGTATGATGAGTTGAAAGATACTTCGCAATTTCACCGCCAGGACGAAAGGCCATCACCCGGCCATGTTGATAATAGGGAAGATCTTCAAGGGCCTTCTTCACATCCTTAGTTAATTCGTTCACAGGCGCATTTATTGTATACTTTTCAAATTGAGCAAAGCCTTCTTCAGTGACATCACTAAAGCGCAGATCAACATTTTTTAATTCGTGATTTCCTTGTAAAACATAGAGCATACCTCCGGCCCTGATCGCTTGCTTTTCAAGCTTCTTTAAGAAATTGATGATCTTCATTTCATCAGGTCCACGATCGAGAAGATCGCCAACTTGGACGACAGTAGTATCACCAGCAATCCAATTCATCTTATGATCAACTATCCCACCCTTTTGTAAAAGAGCTTTAACAACTGAAAAATCACCATGGATATCTCCTATAGCAATGAGTCTCTTTTGCTTTGGAATTTCAAAAGGCAGACTTCCCGCGAAGATGCAGATATTAAATAATAATAGTGATGCAAGCGACTTAATTCTCATTAGAGATTAATAACTTATAACGGCTTAAAGAGATATAATTGATGAAAATTTTACTCAATTCCAACAAACTTTTCATGCAATTAAATAATAATGATATGAAACTAGGCTTATAGGGATAAATAATGAGAAAAATTACTAAATACTTTATCGATAATAGCTTTATCGTGAACTTACTAAGCGTCATGATGCTACTTATTGGGGCCATCTCCCTGGTTCATATGAAGCGTGATCTCATCTCAGGTTGGAGTGCGAAACGAATCACTGTCTCGACATCTCTAAGCGGAGCTGGTCCAGCACAAATGGAGAAATTCGTTACATATCCTATCGAACAAGCGATCAAGAATCTTCCTGGAATAGATAAAATTCGCTCAAACTCAAGAACTGCTTCAACATCAATCACAGTTGAAGTTAAGGATGAATACGATGACATCCTTGAGCTTGAACAAAAAATAAAAGATGCCGTTAACAATATAAGAAGTACTCTCCCATCAGATCTCGATGAGATAAATATTCAACAAACGAAAATGACAGAGTCATGGTTTTCAAATTACTCACTTCTAAATTTCAACGAAGAAGACCAAAATCATCAAAGGTGGTTCTACAAATTCAAAGAGCGTCTAAAAAACATTCAGGGTGTTGCAAGAATTCAAGATGATGTTCGAGAATATGGAATTCATATCAGGTTTAATCTTGAATCCCTTGCACGCTACGAAATAGATATCAACACCGTCTACAGTATTGTTCAGGAATCATTTAGACTCTTCCCTATCGGAAATATCAGCAAAGGAAGCAAGGACTACCTTGTTGAGTTTGAAACAAATGAAGTTACCGTTGAAGATATTGGTAATATTATTCTTAGATCAACAACATCCAAGAAAACATTACTTTTGAGAGACATTGCAACTATTGAAAAGAAATTACCAAAAAAGACCTACAAGGAGTACACAAACTCGTCTCCTTCACTGAGCTTCACCATCTTCAAAGACATGGACACGGACACAATTTCTCTCAAAGAGAATATAGAAAAATTCATTGAAGAAGAGAGAGCAAATTTACCACAAGGAGTTGAGATGCTCCTAACCGGAGATGGTCCAGCATTTATTGAAAGACAAATTAATGCTCTTAAATCAAACTCAATATTTGGTGTCATTCTTGTTATTTTAACATTGATGTCTTTTCTCGGATTCAAGACTTCTTTGATGACAAGTTTTGGTCTGCCACTTTCTTATATGTTTACTTTCTTTATTCTTGAAAATATGGGACTCAAGATTGACCTCATCTCGATCGTTGGAATGTTGCTTGTGCTTGGAATTATTGTGGATGATGCCATTATCATCTCAGAGCAATATACACAGAACCTCGAAAAAGGAATGAAACCTAAGGAGGCCGCCCTAGAGGCCGTTTTAAAAACTTGGATGCCAATCACTGGAGCAGTTTTAACTACTGTTGTGGCATTCTTACCGCTTCTCATGTCTGGAGATGGTTTATCAGACATCATGATGGCCATTCCGGTAGTTGTCATATCGGCACTCGGAGTAAGTTTATTAGAGTCATTCTTTATACTCCCGAACCACCTTGCTCACTTTGTTAAAGTAGCGCCAAAACATCATGAATCTAACTTCTTTCACAAACTGAAAGATATTTACATGAAAACTCTTAAACAAGTACTAAGATTTCGCTATCTCGCACTAGTATCACTAGTATCTCTTTTTGGGTTTTCAATTTTCTTTGCTCAGAAAAACATTCCAATGAACTTTAATCTCAACATCAGCAGTGAGAAAATTCGCGTTGTCACTGTTCTTAAACACTCTGAGAGCTTGGAAGATTCTGAAAAACAACTGGCCCCACTATGGAAAGAGTTATCTGAAATTGATAAAGATAAGTTCGATTATATCAATATGGCCATTGGATACGTGTGGGAATCAGGAAAATCTAAAAATGGGCCTCAATATGGTTCATTCACTGTTCGCTTCTCCCAACTTGATGACAATATTGAGGCAAATAAGAAGTACGTGGAAGATCTAATCAAAGAACGTATAAAAAAATACACGGCCGATCCAAAGGATTCAATTTTTGAAAGAATTGAAGTCGGAAGAAGATATGATGGCCATGATGATGACCAAAGCAATATCGTCAATATCAACCTGTCTTCAAGTGCACCATTTGATATCAATGAGGTTTCTTCTAAAATCAAAAAGAAACTATCATCATATGATCAAATAACGTCAATTGACCTTGATAACTCAGACTTCATTGACACTTGGACTTTTAAACCAAATAAAGCTGAGATCCTCTCTCATGGACTTTCAATTAGGGCCGTTGCGAACCAGGTAAGAACTTTCGTTGCCAAGACAAAAGTTTATGAAAATAACTCTGGCCCGCAGACACTAAAAGTATATGCTTACTCAGAAGAAGGCGATAATCAAACAATTGAAACACTAAAAAACAAGCACATTATCCTCTCTAACGGACTCAAGATAAAAACGAAGGACCTTGGAACTTGGGAAGTAATTCGTCGCCAAAAATCAATTGGCCACGAGAACCTAAAACGCATTGTGCGCCTAAAAGTAGCACTAAAGAAAGATGTCGCAGACAAAGAAAAACTTATCCACAACTTTGAAAATGATATTAAAAGTATTGAATCCGAGTATTCATACCTCACAATCACGACAAAGGATGCTGACGAGCAAGCACAAAAAAACAAATCTTCGATGTTTAAAAATGTCCTCTTTGCAGTTGGTTTAATTGTCTTTATTCTCGCGATAATTTTAAGAAGTATCGTAACACCATTTATAATTTGTAGTGCAATCCCATTTGGTCTTATCGGAATTATATGGGCCTTCTACTTTCAAGGATTAAAGCTCGATATCATGGCCTTCATCGGTGTCATCGCGATGGCCGGTGTTGTTGTTAATGACTCACTCCTACTCGTTGACACTGTAAACTCATCTCGAGGAAAGAAGAAATACATCGACCTTGAGACTTTACTTACAGATTGTGCCAAACGTCTTCGCCCAATCTTACTAACAAGTATCACGACTCTTGGAGGGGTTTTCCCTATGGCCTATGGGATTGGTGGGGACTCGGGATTTACCAAGCCACTAGCAATGAGTATGGGATGGGGATTATTATTTGCAACAGGCTTAACATTACTTATCCTGCCAGCATATCTTCTAATTTTTGATGATATCAAAAAGCTTTTCTCTCGCAAAAAAGACAAGCAACTAGGCGATACTGAAATTGAAGATGAAAACTTAGATCAAGAATGGCCAGAGTTTGAACATCAAACTTCCATACCAAAAAATAAGAAAGCTAATACTACAGAATTATTTCAATAGGGTTTGGTAAATATCTCTTACCGAGCCCCTAAGCTTAGCTATCGATATTAACATATCAGAAAAGTAGAGCGCCTTTCGAACATCTTCTTGGTGATGTCTATTGGCATATTCCTCTCGAGCATTCAAAATCTCTTTCTTCATCTCAAGGGCCCTTGAAAGTCTTTCCTTATGCTCACTCGCACCAATAGATTTTAAGTCAATAACCTCATTGAAGATATCTTGAGAATGATTAAACATCTCTCTTACTTCTTCAAAATACTTAATCAAGGTTTGATTTTCATCATCATCGAGTTGCCAAAACTCATAAAATTTCGTTAATGTCGTCGCCATTTTGTCGAGATGATCGGCAACCTGCTCGAGACTAGATGATAATTTAAGATAAGCTAGAGACATTTCAGAATCATCATCACCGGCGCCATTTGAAATAACTTTCTGAATGAAAATATCAATTTCTCTTTGAATATTATCAATAATTCGCTCATAGTCTTTTATCTTTGCTAGTGCCCTTGCACCCTTTTGTTGCGAACCTAAATACTCATGACATTTCTCAAACATTCGATCAACGATATCCATGAGCTTGGAGACCTCCATTTCAACTAAAACATAGGCCATCGTTGAAGACAAGAACCTTCCCTCTCCAAGAAACTGAAGTTTTGACTGTTCCTTCACCTCATCATCTGGATAAAGTTTCAATGCGAGATTTATAACCATTGGTTTAAGTGCGAATGAATAGAAAAAAGCTACCACCGAAAGACAAAGACTACCATAAACGACAGCATCAAGCGTAGAAAATGGAAAAATGAAGTAATCATCTAGCAACACCATCATTATAAATGAGACTAGTGTGGCCAGTGAGAAAATAAAAAGAGGCGCAAATGCCTTTCTCACAGCAAAAGCACGAGCAGACTTCTTCGCCGTGACAAAAGTCATAAAGTAACTCGATATAATCGCACCAACACAAAGACCAAAGCTAAATGCAACTGAAAAGACCTGTAGTCGAGCAGAAACGCTAACGATGGCCAGGACCATTGTCGAAGAAGTCAGAGATACGGCCAGACTTAGCCCGATAAAAGTCGACAGAAAAAGAGAGACGACAAAAGGCATCTGGTTAATAAAATCGAGATAACCCACAATCTCGCTATGAGTAGCAAGAAGTTTTACCGACTCCTCCATAACAGCAAGACCAAGAAATAATAATCCAAGTCCCAATAGGAATTTTCCAATACTACGATATTTAAATGATCTAAAGATCAGGCCGAACAAAAGACCAGTAGCGATCAAATTAAGTCCACGGTTATGGCCAGAGAAAGAAAGTATGAAGAGAATCGTACTGGCCCCAAGAGCTGTTCCCATCATCATAGGCAACACTCGACGATTCTTTAAAAGATTGGCATTTACCAGACCCGTAATCACGAGAGATGACATCGTCGAAGAAAAACTTAAAAGAGAAAGTCTCGCCCCGTGCCAAAAATTCACGAGAGGATTTCTTACTCCTTCGTTATGCACGATATGCTTAACGCTTGAAGCTCCGATAGTCTGTAAACCTTGGGAGAGAGTTCGTTGTCCAAAATAGAAAATTGCAAGACCTGAAATGAAGTATAAAAATTGTTGGAGTGTTTCCATTAATTAGCTCGTCGTGGCCTTCGCAAAAATGATTGGTATTACAATATACAGAATTGTATCTCTTATAAGGTAGAAAAGGAAAAAATATATAAAGGCCTTCGGACCCTTGTCCCAAAGTTTCTCTATTCCGAGATATTGAACCTTCTTCGACATTGCAACCATGAACTTAGTTTTTCCATAATGCTTAAAGAAAAAAACTAGCGCCCCGTCTACCTTACGATCAAAAGCGAAGAAAACTTCCTTGATGGCAGCGATTGGTTTTAGTAATTTAGAAGGTTGCTTATTTATTTCAGTTTTCATTTCAAATGTTTTGTAGCAAAAATAGGTGTCTTTGTGAAGCGAAATCGGAAGAATCGAAACGAAAATTCAGGCACTTACCTACCGTAAAAATAATTCTCGCTTTTCTACATTATCGTGACACATAAATCTAGATACTTGTATATTCTTACCAAAATGATACACGCACTTAATCTCATACATATTAAAGGACAATTCACAGAACACAACCTAAGTGTTGATCCCTCTGCGTTCGTACTTCAAACATGTCAGCGTGCTATCGTGGTCCAAACAACTCCAATAGAAGTTCCAGCTCTCGTTAATCTCGATTTCTTCGAAGGCAAAGAGGCCTATGAATTTCTACTTGAAACAATATGCGGGCTAAAGAGTAAACTACTCGGAGAGAGCGAAATCGTTTCTCAATTCAAGGAAGCTTTCACAAACTATCTTGAAAACCAGCAAAGAAGTAGTGTTATCTTAAGGGTCCTTGAGAAATTATTTAAAGACGCCAAACAAATTAGAAGAGAGTACCTTCTTAAGATTGGCCAACAGTCATACGCAGGAATCGCACGTAGAATTATCCAAGCAAAAGTCGATACTGACTCAGTCCTAATCCTTGGCTCGGGTCAACTTGCAAAAGATGTGATCAAGCAACTTGAAAAGAAGTACCAAATCTACATCAGTGCTCGTAACACGCAAAAAGTTTCTGAAATACAAAACGAGTTTAGCTCAAGAAATATCCAAGCAATTGACTGGACGGATAAAGATAGCTACCAGTCATTTACAACTATCATTAATACAATCGGTGCCGATTACGTCATCTTCAACCACGATTTCTTCAAATCAAGGAAGAAGCCATCGTCACTTTTCATCGACCTGGGCTCACCATGTGCCATAGAAACCCCACTGATGGCCGATGATGGGGTCTTCAGACTTTCTGATGTCTTCAGCCATGGTGAAAAATTAGATGTTGAAAAACAGAATAAAATCGACATGGCGAAGTGCGCAATTAAAGGGGTTGTAGATAAACGAGTGCAAACTCTTGGGCATAACTACCCATTCTCTTGGGAAGAACTTCACTTTTAAACTGCCCCCTTCCAGTGGTGTTGAAATTGACATCATCATTAAGCAATCCAAGTAGTTAAAATCTTTCATTTGCGACAGTTCCGTTCAATTTCAGACGTCCACTTTCTACAAAGTATTTAGCAGAACTTCCAACACCACTCAAAGGGAGCAGTTCTTACAGGGTGTTTGACAACTTCAACACAAAAAAGATACCACTTAAGAAATTCTTTTTTGGAGTAAAAAAAATGAAATATTTAATGCTTCTTGCTCTTAGTACTTTGCCAGCGTTTGCGAATTACGAAGAAACTAATATTGAAACTTCTGCTATAAATATTGAGGGACATTACTCAAAACCAAAACTATCTCAAGCAGACAAAGTTAGAGAATATAGAAGACAATTAGAAGCACAAAACGAAGAGATGCTTAAAAAGAAAATGGAAACTCTTCGACTTCAACAAGAGCTTCTCCTAATGAAGAAAATTCAAAATGCATTTAATCAATCAATGCAAAATATAGATAATATCCAATAATGAAAAAGGGGCTCTAGTGCCCCTATTTTTTTAAAAGCGTGAGATAAAATGTTGTCCCATGCTTTACTGAATCTTCGTCCTGGTGGACAGAATCGACTCTGGCATGACCACCAAATTTATGAATATAAACTTTTATAATATTTAGTCCAAAACCACTACCTTTCTCATTACTTGTTCCAGATGATGAACTATGGACTTCAGAAGTAAATAGTTTGTTTCTAAAATTCTCAGTCATACCGACACCAAAGTCCTGAATAGCAAGCGTAATCGTCTCATCATCTTCAGTAGCAATATAACAATCGATATGGGAGTGTTCATAACTATATTTGATAGCATTTGAGAATATATTATTAAATACGTTAACAACAAGTGCAACACCATCAGCAACAACAGTACGGCCAACAAGATCAGGGTTAACGCGAACAACGATGTCTTTTTGCGCAAGTCTTTCCTCAAAAGTCATTATCGATTCATTGAGCTTCTCTTCGAGATTAACAATGTCGAGATTAACATTAAGAAGTTTATTCTTTGCCATTTCAAGAGTTCTAATATTGTTGATTATATAGGCTTCATTTTTGATCGCATTTTGCATTTTCGTAAGATGTTTTTTCACATCTTCGTTTTCGTGGTCCTTTAACATATTATTCAATACACGTACGCTATGATTGTTAACCATCGTAATATTTGCAAGGTCGTGACATAGAACACGAACGAGAATATCTTTATCGGCATGGGACTTTTCTAACTCTAGAGTCTTTAGTTCAAGAAGTTCAGTTCGCTCTTTAACTTTCTGCTCTAGACTTTGAAGAAATAACGCATTTTCAAGCGAAAGAGCAATCTGTGTTGTTAACAATTCCATCGTCTTCGTCTTATCAATCGAGAATACGCCTTTAAGATCCTTATTAACAAGGAAAAGGACTGCTTTAATGTCATCATTTGAGCGAAGAGGGAGCGCGCAGATAGAAAACACGCGATTGTTTGTGAAATAACTATCTTTTGAAAAATTATTATACTCAGAAGCATCATCGAGACGAACAACTTCCCCAGTATTGTAAACATACTCTATAATTGCACGACAGAATCTCATCTCACGATGCCCACTGTGAGAATCAGAAAGAAGATGGTATTCTGAACCTTGTTTCTGTACAATCAGCCCGTCTTGAGCGTTTGTATATTCTATTGCAATTTTCTTAACTTCAGAAATAAGAGAATCAAGACTTATGTGCTTGGCAATTGACTTTGAAATTTCAAGAAGTACATTATGGGCAATTCTCGAGTTATGATTATTTAACATAAACTGACTTGAGAGATTATTAAGATATTCTTCCTTCGCGGGAAACTCCCACGTCTGATAGGCCTCAATACTTTTTTGAATATATCCACGTGCATTTACATAGCGCTTATTCTTGATCAAAAACAATGAATAAAGTTCACTAGCGATTGCAACAATATTCACAAACCCATCTTCCTCTGCTGCATCAATTGCTTGTATATAGTAATTTTGGATCTTTATATTCGACTCATTTGTAAATGCGTCCATATACTCAGCTTTGGCAAGATAGAAGCGTGCTCGAAAATTCTCAGGCATAACATCTTTCATTTTACTCAGATGATGTAAACTACTCTTACACAACGTTACTGCTGAAAGCTTACGACTATTTGACATATCGCCCTTTCTTACAAGAGCAGAACAAATTAAAACAGAAAAGAAATAATGTTCGAATAAAACAATTTGTTTTTGAGTTCCAATCTCACCAATTTTTTCTGCAACTAGCGTATACTCAAACGCCTTTTGAATATCGTTGAGTAAGTACAACTTAATTGCCTCAAAGATATAAAACCAGGAAAGTGTCTGCTTATCATCGACGAGGCCTTGAACTTTTAAAAACTCATCAACATCAAAGCCTTCATCTATTTTAGAATATTTTACATCTGCAAGTCCTGAGATAGCTGTTGTAAAACGACGAAGAACCTGCATAATTGGCAACATGTACTGATCGCCTACTTTGTCACAAAACTGGCTATATTCAAGAACATTTTCGTAGACTTCAGAAAGAGGTTTTCCAATATAAAGCTCACGGGAAGTTAGACAATATAGACTATAACTAGCAAAATTAAAGTCTCCACAATCGACACCTGCATAGTGCCCCTTTCTAAGCCAAGGGATACTCTCGCGTATTGGAGCATGATAAAACTGAACAAAGTTATTCCAAGCAAATAAGACCTTTGAGTAATAACGGTGCCCATTGAGCTTCTTGTTAAGCTTAACAGCAACTTTAACAAGTTCATGGGCCCGTTTATAGTTTTTCAAGGCAACTGCTTCTACAAAACCCATTAAGGAAATTGCATAACTACCAACATCGCTATTACCATAACGAAGAGTTAAAACAAGGCAATTGAGACAATTAAGTAACATTGACTCTGGACTTTGTATGAAACAACTTGGTGACATATTTGATAGAATCTTAAGTGCTGCAATGGCATCTTCATTAGTCGCAACAGGATTTTCCAATATTTTCTCATTGCTATTAAACAAAAACATTATCTTCACTTGTAATAACTTCGGCGCGACATGATACATCTTAGTCTTAGCAGGAAATGAAATACCATAGAGCTTCAAGGCCTTCGCTCCTACTGTAACAGCGTCATCAGCTCTGCCTTGTAAGGTATAATAATTCATCAGAATCTCATATACCTTGGCCTTATCTCTGTTAGACCTTGCACGTTCTAAAATATAATTATATAAACTTTCAGCCTTATGCGTTTCATTACAAAGATAGTAACACTCAGACAAGTGTGTCCCCACATCGAGGGCTTCTTCATAATTACTTTCCCAACGATCATCAGGAAGTAAGTTATATGATATCTCAAAGTATTCTCTTGCTGCTTGAAACGCAGATGACTCATACGCCTTAAGCCCTGCAACTTTATTAATCTTAGAAGTATAAGGACGATTCACCTCACCACCATGTTCAAGTAGCTTATTTGCGTGAAAAGTGAGATCGAAAACAAGATCATCATTATCATCAGTTGTAATACTCTCATAGTAGTTTGAGATATGCCGGTGAAATTCAAGACACTTTTTTTGCTCAATTGTCTCATACAAAGCTTGTTGAATTTTATCATGAGCAAATTTGAATACAGAATTTTTCAATTCCTCTGCATCCTGAACTTTTACAAAGCGGTAATTGATATCCAATGCATTAATATACTTTTTCTCCAGGCCAACAATTAATGCTTCGAGACAAACTTCTTTAGAAATATCGAGGGTATGGGAAACAATATCAATGTCAAATTGTGCTCCCACTGCGGAAGCGCATTGTAAGACTTCTAGAAACCGTGGTTCAATTCGATTAAGGCCTTGAACAAGTAACTCAATTAAGTTATTCGATATCTCAATCTCACCAATTTTCTTAGAATCAAAGTTCCAAATATTTAACACTTCATCAAAAAATATTATTTCTCGTTCATAGAGCGATTTCAAAATACTCTGAGCAAAAAATGGATTACCATTTGTTTTTTCAAAAATAACTTGAGCAAGAAGTCGTTCAGACTTATCTTTTAGATGGAGCGTGTTCTTTATCAACTTTTCTAAATGTGAAACTTCCAAATTTTGAAGCTCAATATTGTCAACAATTCCTCCCAGAGCAATTGATTCATTAATACAAATCTGCCAAGGATGATTAGGACCAACTTCATTATTACGATAACCTGCTATAATAAGAATATTGTGATCTTTTATATCTGTAATAAGAAACTTAATAAGGCTAATCGTCGAACTATCTGCCCACTGGAGATCGTCAAGAAATAATACAATTGGCTTACCACTTTCTTTAAAGACACTAATAAAGCTAGAAAAAGTCTTACAAAACAAATTGAGAGACTCTGTAGCACTTAGTTCATCCTTCAGTTTTTTTGTGTGGGGAAATAAATTTTTAACTGCTGGTATAACATCAGAAATCAATGAAATATTATCTCCAACGGTCTTCTTTATTTTGTCGACATAAGATTGAACAACATCTTGTGACTCTGTTAAAACCTCATTAACTAACTGAGTAATTGCCTGATTAAGTCCTGAAAAAGGGATATTTTTCTTTAGCTGATCAAATTTTCCTGAAATATAATATCCGTTGTGCTCTGTCATTGGTCTTTTTAACTCAGACACGAGAGCAGTCTTTCCAATTCCAGAAAAACCACTAACTAAAGCGAGGCGATTGCGTCCAAAAACAACATCCCCATAAGCCTTCATTAACAGACTAGTCTCTCTTTCGCGACCGTGCAAAGTTTCATCAATTTTAAATGTTACAAGCTTATCATACTTCCCAAGAATGAACTCATCGCTGCTTCTCTTCCCTTCAATTACCAGTGCACAAAATTCAAGATCAGACAAGATTCCCTTTGCAGATTGATACCTATCTTCAGAATTTTTTTCCAACATCTTATCTATTACTTTTGAAAGACATGGATTAATTCTATTATCCAAATCACACAGAGATTGTGGCTTTTTCGTTAAATGTGCATGGATTATCTTGTGATTATCTTTCTCTTCAGCAAAAAGAAATTTTCCTGTAAGCGAATAATAAAATAAAGCACCTAGTGAATAAATATCGCTTCGATAATCAATACTGCGATTCATTCGACCAGTCTGTTCAGGAGAGATGAAATGATAGTTTCCAAAAACACGATTGAGATTAGTATTTACAATTAACTCACTACTAATCTCAGAATAAAGCCTAAAATCACTCAGCTTAATAATATCACGTTCAAAATCAACGACAACAGAACGAGGATTAAGATTATTAAAGACAATATTTTTTGCCCATAAGAAATCAAGAGCGTTCAATAAACCGGTTGCCATCTTTAGAAGTTCATAAAAAGAAAGACTTTCAATTGATACCCTGGCCTCCAATGTATTGTAGTGCTGCTGAACATCTAGGCTAATTTTTTGTGATGAGATAATATTTGGATGTTCCAAATTCTTAATTAATTCGAACTCTCTCTTTTTAGCGACGAGCTCTATATTTTCATTACTATCAAATGAAATGTTATTTTCAGTACGATTTATTTTTATATTAGTTGTCATGGTGTCTCCAATAGTACTATCGGTTTAACCTATAAAATTTTAATTATTTTATTGATAAATATCTTTAATTGATGGATCATTAATAATTATTGTTTTTCTACCATCGAGGTATACTATTTGCTACAGTAAAGAAGTAAGTCTAATTGCTGGATCAACAATTTTTAGTGCTACGTTTCTAAGTTATATCAAACTAAAATTGTCAACTTTGCAGAGTCAGCAGAAGAAAAATGTTGTTATAAACATGCTTCTAGGCTACCTCGCCATAGGGATACATCAGTTTTTAGAATACTTCGCTATTCTTAACGGAAGCTCGATTATATACAAAGTCGGACTACTATCTTCT
Source organism: Bacteriovorax sp. Seq25_V (assembly GCF_000447795.1). NCBI lineage: Bacteria > Pseudomonadati > Bdellovibrionota > Bacteriovoracia > Bacteriovoracales > Bacteriovoracaceae > Bacteriovorax > Bacteriovorax sp. Seq25_V. The sequence continues at coordinate 94,226 of NZ_AUNI01000014.1, forward strand.
ATCTCAGCTATGTTTTTTAATCTAAGGGCCAGTGAATTTTTCTTTGATAAGAAATTGGGCTCGAAGCAACTGCTTGCGATACTTTTCTTGCTCGCAATACATATCTTCACTCGTGAGATGAGTTTTGAAAACGCACACTTCTACGTTAGAGGAAAAGACCATTTTTATTGGGGTGCCCTTTGGATGATATTCTTCCTTTATTGGAATCTTATTCACTTTATATATTATCTTCAAAACTATGGACGCTTAGGTGCAAAAGAAATTAGAAATTTTCCATTTGCAGCACTTAATATTTCTTTCATCCTCTCTGCGGTCTATTGCTATATTCTTGGACTTTCCAAAAAGCTAGACTTTCTTCCGGCCTGTGGTTCATTTGAAATTGTTTTTGATGCTCCAAGCATCTGGTGTGTTTTTGCAACGATTCAAGGAATTTTTCTATATTTCTACTTGAAAAATTATTTGGCCAGCACTAGCGTAATTGAATATCGAAAACCCGCTTGGAAAATAGCAATTATTTTAGCAATTATTATTGAGGTTATTATCTTCCTAACCCTGCCAATTTTCTCTGCACTCTCATACAAGATGATCCTTCGTTAATAATACTCCAGGCATGTTTAAGACCTGGAGTATAGTGAATAATTTGAATTAGTACTGTATGGAAGCTGGTATATCTTTTACTGGCATATAGTTTGGCATTGGAAGATTCTTTTCAGTCTTATAAAGTTCTTCTCTAAATTTAATAACGGCATCTTTAAGCTTCGGTAAGTTGAATTGATAAAAAGCATCAATTGTTAACGAAACATTTGTCGGCTTAAAGAATAACCAATTTGCTAATATTAGTCGCGTTTGATCCATAATGCTTGCCACATCTCCAAGGTCCAACTTGAAATCAGGATTCTTATATGAAGGTGATGCCACTCTCACGCGTAGTGGATTTTTATTCATTGGGATTTCAGCATAGGTTTTATGATCTGCACCGTGCCCGATTGTGATATCCCAGATATAGGAAGCAACAGCGTGATTTAATATTCCCTCTTTCCAAATTTCTTCGCCATTTGGAAATGTGGGCATCTCTGCATTGATATAGTTCGCCCAACGAGTAACAAATTTATCACCTCGAGGAATTTCCGCCAAAATATTTGACACAAAATCAAAGTAGACTTTGTAGTAAATATCATGAAACTTTCCATACGCCGTTTCATTTTTCTGAGGCCCCATTAATGGATAAAAGTATTTCGGGTACGAGGGATTATCTTTTATTCCATGATAACCTAGTACAACAAGATCACGCATTGACTCTCCAGTAGCTGGAAATGGGGCATAAATCATCCACCATTTATTTTGCAGGAGAGATAGCTTGCTATTTAGAACCTGCCAATCAAGCTTTAAAGTTAATTCGGTATGAGGATAGATTAATTGGAAAAGAATATGATCCTTTGGTACTGCTGTTTTCGTAATAGCATTAATTGCATCCATAGGAAAATGTAAACGAGGATGAGTTGCCACGATCACGTGATTTGCTGCACCTTGAAGTGAAATATACTTTGCAAGCATCCAGAGGTCACCATCGCTATGATCAACCACATAATCACGAAGGTTGATTGCGATAAGTTTAATACCGTTATCATGCTTCTCAAAAAGTGCGATACTTGGTTCACACTTAACTCCAGAAACAGGAACAAGTAGCTTCATGCCGATAAAGTCACAAACGTAATAGTTCTTTCCTTCTTCGAGGTAATCTTTAAAAGTTGCTCTCACACTCTGTGTGAGCGTATCTGTAAGAAATTTACTATAACAGGTATTGTAGTAGTAATCACAAAACTCCTCATCTGAAACAGGAGAAACCTTCCACCACATAATTGCTTTAAAGAGTGCCACCGGCCACATGAAAATCCATGTAAAAACATAACGACTACCAATCATCATCCACCAGTAGAACAATTCAACAAATGGGATATGAAGAACGCCCGGAGCTTCTCCAAATGGATGATTGGGCGATGGTTGAGGCCATGGGCCTTGGCGGTCATAAAGAAAATCTTCAGGAGGTAGATCCTCAAACTCACTCTCTAGTGTTAAATCATCTGAAAACTTAGTTTTCATATCCATTGTACCTCTCCCTTAAAAATAAAGCGCCATCCCGATTTTTTCACCGTTCTGGTTTATTTTTTCTCCGTTATAAAAATGATTATTAATTGACTTTTGATAGTAAAATCTTAGAAACCAAATATCGATGAAGACACCGTACTCACGCTTTCGATTATGATATGTAATTGAATTACTCGACTCAGAGGATGAATTTGAATATTTAAAATTACCTCCCAAAAAACTTAAAAGATAAAGTTCAAAATCGACACCAAAGAAGTTTGGTGAAAATCTATTTCCAAGTTCGTCTTTTGCGTTAAGAACACCGTACTGAAGATTTAAATGTGTCGACTGTTGACTACCTCCTAGTAGTCGAAGGTTGAGATTATAAGAATCAGTGTCAAAAAGTTTTTGACTATCACCGACGCCGCCTTCGAGACCAAGAAAAGTAAAGAACGCCTTTCCCGAGAAGTATCCCTCTGTTGAGCTTGAAGATGTTAGATCGCGAGTTTGTTTAAAATTGAATTTGTCATAGCTTAAAACAAACTCAAATAAATTACTTTCAGTATTCAGGGCAAGCCATTGATCCATAAGAGAGATTCTTTGTTTTGTTGCAAGCCAGTCTGCAAGTGTCCAGCGCGACTGTTGTTTTTCTTCATGCTTCTTAATAATAACAGTGTATATTTCATCGGCTTTAATGGCTGGACTAACACCAACAACGCTGATGAGAAAAATAATAGTAAATAGAAACAACTTCATAACAACACCTCAATGTCTGGTGGCCCAGAAAATGGACGGAATTCCAAACAAATAACATTGTCTCAATAAATAGAATTTGATGTAAGTGTTGAAAATTATTCCGATCCTAAGGATTTCCCTAATAAAACTTAGTAGTTAAGTCATAATAACAGAGTAAAAAAATTAAGTTTAAACAGCGAAAGTTCGCCAATGTGATAAAGGTTCTTCAAAATGGAAATAAAAACTGCCCCACTCTCGTTCACACAACTCAGTCTTAAAAGTCCAGTGACAAACTCAGTTACAACGAGGACGGCTTCTCTTACCCTGGCCCAGAACTTAGATAAACCAGTGAATAAATATTCAACAAATCAATGGAAGTATGAACCAGTGCAAGGCCACTACCGAAATACTTTTGTAGAAGATCAGACCGCAAATTATTTAAAACGATTAAATAAAATCTAAAAAAGGCTGCAAATGAAATTGCTTAGTAGAATTGCATTCATATTATTATGGAGCAGTTACATTCTAGCGCAGGTAGCAGAAGTTACCCTTAAAAAAGGGATAGCCTACAAGATTTCAAGTTCGACTCAGGTCGACCTTGAATTAAATTCTAAAGTCGATATTAACGAAACTATTATCACAGGAGAAAAGTCTGTGATCAAAATACTTTTCGCTGATAAGAGTATTATCACACTAGGGCCAAACACTTCATTCGTCGTCAATACTTTTCAAGTTCATCAAACACAAAGGAATGCTGCTTTTAATCTACTGACAGGAAAGATTAGGGCCGAAATCACTAAGGGACAACTTGATAAAAATAATGTGCAAGTCATTACAAAGAAAGTTTCAGTAGGCGTTAGAGGAACTGAGTTTCTAGTTAATGCACTCGCGGAGAAAACTGACGTGGCCTTACTTGAAGGAAAAATCGATGCACAAATTGGAGAGAAAATTCTTGAGGTTGAGCCTGGTGAATACTTTTCAAGTGTTGATGGTGAAATAAGAAAAATGACGCCAGACCAACTCTCAAAGTTACTTGAAAACAAAGAAGAATTTCTTCCTGAATTAGAAGAACTAAGACCTAGAGTGCAAAGTAGTACTCCAGATATGCCACTTGGAGGACCAGGTGTAGCGGTTGTACCAACCATTGGTATTGGAGGAGTAGGCATAGGATTAGCAACATCTGAATCAGTCATTAGTACAAGTGATGAAGAGGAAGAACAGGAAAATAAAGAAAATATGGTACATGATGCCGTAAAGGATGAGCTTCAAGAAAGAGAAGATCCACCAGACATAAAATCAGCAAAGAAGAACCGCAAAGAGTTGTTGAAAGAAAATAAATGCTTCTACTGGTTTTATAAATCAATTCCAGGAAGTGGAAAAATAGAACGTTTTAGAAGGGATAGGGCCTGTGATGACTACTACTTCGACTTGTAAAAAATTATCTCTGCTTGCGATAGTTATCATGACTCTTACAAGCTGCGGCTCAGCGGAGATTATTCCAACAAAAGATGTTTGTCATCTTATCCGACATGATGAGGATGATCTGTACCAGGTAAAAATTAACGATGATTTAATTAATAAGCGCTGGTACCTAAAAGAAGACGCAATTGTGATAGCAGAAGATCTTCACAAGAAAAATCTCTGCACATCAAGATATCAAATTAGAAAGTAAAAAATACTGAAGCCCCAAGAGGGATATCATCGCGCTTGTGATTGGCCTTCCACTTCCCTCTTGCATAACCACTTTCAACAATAACCCCTAGTCCATTAAGTCCCGTTGAAAGTTCAACACCTACAAGAAAAGAATGCGTTTCAACTTTTCCTTTAATATGTTGTGAAGCGACACCCTTCCCATTTAACTCGGCAGTGGTATCGTAAACGGAGTAAGTATAGTTAAGATAACTTAGGAAGTTTCTTGTTGAGCGATAACTATAAATAAGAGAAACTTCTCGAGCATCTAGATCAAGATGTGCATCATATAAGTTTCCAGTCGAGCCATTACTTGTCGTTACATTAAAAGAGTTCTTATCTTCACTTCCTGATCCAATTCCGCCCATGACTGCCATCTTATGACCTTCTTGATCTTTACCGAGATCTCCAAGAAATTGCCATTTGAGACCAAAGATACTCGCAGCATCATGAAAGTCAGTATAAAAGAAGTCCACTTCAGGAATTATTCCAAGTGCTGCGTCAATATGTAGACCATTCGAGTCATAGACACCTTGTTCAGTATCAATAGAAACTGTTTCTCCAAATATATTACTAGCATAAAGGTGCCCAAGTTCGTAGCGAAGAGCACGACCAACACCAATTCCAACTTTACCACCAAGGGTTTTCCCAGAGGTTTCGGCCGTCTGGAATCGATTTCCAGGGACTTTAAAGTCAAGTGTTGAAGAACAAGAAACTAAAAATAGTGCAATAAGTAATAGTAGTAAGTTTTTCATGAGTAAATGCTAACTTCAAAATTACGTCCTGTCCTACATTTTCGTGACAAAAGATCGTTAAAATTTTAGTATGTTAGGCTCATCGAAGGAGTCAATTTTGAGTAAAAAATCTTATATTATAGGAACGCGTGGTTCCCTTCTAGCACTAACTCAATGTGGTCAAGTTAAGGACGAATTAGAAAGATTAACTGGGGATAATTTTGAATTAAAAATTATTAAAACCCAAGGTGATCAAATTACCGATAAGCCTCTTTGGCAACTTGAAGGAAAAGATTTTTTTACAAAAGAACTTGATGCTCAATTACTTGAAGGACAAATTGATCTGGTTGTTCATTCATATAAAGACCTAGGAAGTGACCGTCCTGAAGGAATCAAACTTGCTGCCATAACAAAGAGGTCTTTCGCTCATGACATTCTCTTTATCAAGAAATCGACAATTAAAAATCTTCATAATATGGAAGAACTTGTTGTCGGAACAAGCTCTCCAAGAAGAATTGTTAATATTGAAGCTCACCTTAGCGAATATATTCCAAATGGTGAAAACTTAAAAATCTCAACCAAAGTCTTACGTGGAAATGTAAACTCAAGAATTGGAAAGCTCGTTGACGATCAGTACGATGCGATCGTTCTTGCAATGCCTGGAATTGAAAGACTTGCGATGACTGAGAGTTCAAGACTTGAACTTGAAGGCCTTATAAAAGATCTTGATTATATGATTCTTCCACACTCCGCTTTTCCTGCGGCCGCAAGCCAAGGTGCACTTGCAATTGAAGCCCTTGAAAATCGTGACGATGATGGAGAGCTTTTAGAGAAACTAAAACTCATGGAAGATAGTAAAACAGTAAAAGAAGTTAGCCGCGAACGACAGGCATTTGCATCGTATGGCGGAGGCTGTCACCTCGCAGTTGGTATAAATGTTACGAAGCACGGTGATTACTATCTTCACACTCATCGTGGAGCAGTTGATGACAAAGAAGTATCTTACAAACTTCTTGAAGGAAGTTTTGCAAGTATCGAAGCTAACACGAAGAAGAAGGCATTCATTGGACTTCCTATTCAAAAGTTTTCAAATAGCACAAGCGTACCATGTAAACTTCTAAAAAAGACATCTGTAAAAGCAGAAATTGATACAACAAAAGATTTATTTGTAACTTCAACTTATGCTCTTGAAACTTTGAAAGAGACGACACCTAAGTCCGCACTATTTTGTGCAGGAAATAAGACTTGGAAGAAATTAGCAAAAGAAGGGTTTTGGGTAAACGGATCCAGCGATTCGCTTGGCGAAGATTACCTACAAGAGATTCGCGAATCAAAACTTCTTGAAACTTTCTACAGCGGAAAGGACGCTCAAGCACGTGGTCTTATTTCCCTAACTCATGCCGGGAGCTACTCAAAGTATGGCGAGGTTGTTGCGGTGTATTCGAAAGAAGAAGTGGAGTTATCTGCAGAAGATGAAAAAGAGCTTTTAAGTTGTAATATCTTCTACTGGACGAGTTTCACGCAATTTCAAAGCTACGTAAAAAAGTATCCCCAAATAGAAGGTGCATTCCATTGCTCAGGGCTTGGAAAAACTTTTGAAGGCCTCAAAGATTATGGTCTAAAGAATTTAAGACCGTTTGGAAGCATGGAAGAATTTAATAACTGGTTAAAAAAATAATTAAGAATATAAAGGAATAAAAAATGAGCCAAGAAGCATTATTTGAAAGAAGTAAAGAACTCGTTCCAGGTGGAGTACACTCTCCGGTTAGAAGTTTCAAAGGTCTTGAATCGACACCACGTTTCGTCAAAGAAGCGGATGGTGCTTACTTCACAGATGTTGACGGTAAAAACTATATTGATTTCTGTATGAGCTTTGGCCCACTAATTCTTGGCCACAAGAACAAAGATGTTCAGGCTAAGCTTATTGAAGGTTTAAACCGTGGTTGGAGTTATGGAGCTTGCGAACCTTATTCACTTGATCTTGCAGAGTTTCTTTTAAAGAAACTTCCATTTGTTGATCAACTAAGATTTGTAAACTCTGGTACAGAAGCAGTGATGACTGCACTAAGACTTGCAAGAGGCGCAACGGGAAAAAATAAAATTATCAAGTTCAATGGTTGTTACCATGGACATGTCGACGCTATGTTAATTAAAGCTGGTTCAGGACTAGCGGGTGAAGCAGAGGCATCTTCAGGTGGTGTTCCAGAAGGCGTTGCTAAAGATACACTTATTCTTGAACTCGGTGATCTTGAAGGAGTAAAAGCTTGCTTCAAAGATCACGCAGGAGAAATTGCTGCAATTATCGTTGAGCCACTACCTGCAAATAACGGTCTTTTAATTCAAGATCAAAGCTTCCTTGAAGGACTAAGAGAAATTACAACCCAGAATGACGCCCTACTTATCTTTGATGAAGTTATTTCTGGTTTCAGAGTTGCTTTTGGTGGGATGGCCGAAAAAACAGGAATTACTCCAGATATCGTAACTTACGGAAAAATTATCGGAGGAGGTCTTCCTGTTGGTGCCATCGCTGCAAAGAAAGCAATTATGCAAAATCTTGCTCCTGTTGGTGCTGTCTATCAAGCAGGGACTCTAAGCGCCAACCCTCTCGCAATGGTTGCAGGACTTGAGACACTTTCTAAGTTAACAGAAGAGTCATATAAAACTCTTGAAACAACGACTTTAAAAGTTGCAGATATTTTCAAGAAGTTTTTGAAAGAGTACGAAGGTGGAAGATTTTCAAATTACAATGTGATCACACACTCGTCATTATTTTGGATTGTTCCTGGTGATAAAATTAAGTGTGCAAATAATATTCCTGGAAATATCGGGGTGGACTTCACTCCACTATTTGAACTTCTTTTAAAGAAGGGAATCTACCTTGCACCAAATGCATATGAAGTAGGATTTGTATCTCTTGCACATAATGAAGAAGTTCTAGCAGATCTTGAAAAGAGGCTTTGGTCTTAATGCTTGAACTAAAACAAAAATCTTCACCACTTTTTGTCCTCGCAGGCCTTGTAATGTTTATCATTACTCTCATGGCCTCGTGGTGGCTTTATCTCTTAATTGGGATGAGTAATCGCCTTCAAGTACTTGAAGGAAATTCAGACGGGCCAAACATGGTGAGGCTTATCATGTGGGAGGGATCAACTTTTATCCTTCTCCTCATGCTTATCTTTATTTTCTTCATCGTGCTTTTCTATAAAGACGTTAAAAAGAATAAATCGATCCATGCCTTCTTCGCAGGACTAACGCATGAACTAAAAACCCCTCTTGCAAGTATCAGACTTCAATCTGAAGTAATTCAAGATGAGGCAACAAAACTATCAAGCACAAGACTAGATAAGCTAACGACAAGACTCATTGATGATACCAAGAGACTTGAGACCCAAATGGATAAGATTTTACAACTATCAAGAATTGAGCGCGGCGGAAATCTAAATCTTCGTGCAGTCAATGTGAAAAGCCTTTTCTCTAAACTCGTTAAACTCTATGGTGGCGATCTTTCAATCTCACTTGAAGAAATGAGTGAATCAATTGAAGTTTTGGCCGATGAGTTTGCACTTGAAATTATCATTAAAAATCTCTTAGAGAATACAAGAAACCACACCTCGTCTAAAGAAGTGACGGTAACTTTAAAAGAAGATTGTAACTACGCTTTCATTAGATACAAAGACAATGGAATCTTTGAAGGCAATGTAAATAAATTAGGAAATCTATTTTATAAATTCAACTCGTCTAAAGGTTCAGGCATTGGGCTCTATCTCACGAAGAAATTTCTCAAGAGAATGAAAGGTGATATTGAAATTATTCACGATGGCGGTTTAGTTTTTAATATAAAACTACAAGTTGTTCCAGGAGATCACTGTGAAAAACGCTAAGATCCTTATCGTTGAAGATGATAATAATTTAGGAGATACACTGCAAGAGTATCTTCAGGGCCTAGAGTACGACTGTGCCCTGGCCAAGAGTGCCAAAGAAGCGAAAGAGACTTTTTCCAAATTTGCTCCTGAGATTATTCTAATGGATATTGGTCTTCCAGATGGAAATGGGCTTGAGCTTGCCGCTCAGTTCAGAGACTTTCGTAAAGACTTTGTTTTAATCTTCCTTTCGGCCCTTAATGATCCTGAGACAAAAGTTGAAGGATTTGAAGTTGGAGCAGAAGATTATATTACAAAGCCTTTTGCTCTAAAAGAACTGACAATCCGCCTTGAGAGAATTTTAAAATTTAGAAGTGATATCTCATCCGATGACGAGGTATCAGTTGGAAAGTTAAAGATTTGGTTTAAGAGATTTGAAGTAGCAGATGCCACAGGGAAAGTTCTTCCATTATCTCAAAAAGAATGCGCGATTCTACGTCTTCTTTGGAATAAGAAAAATGAAGCATTAACGAGAGATCAGATTATCGATGAGGTTTGGGGCGAGGATAAATTTCCAAGCCATCGTACTGTCGATAACTATATTGTCCATTTAAGAAAGTGGACCGAATCCGATGATTCAAAAATCATGGAGATTCAAAGCATACGTGGAATTGGTTATAAATTAGTAATAAATGAATAAATAAAAGGGATACAAATGGGATTATTTAACGACAGAAAAAATGAAGCAGGAAAAACAACGGTACCTGTATGGTTTATGAGACAAGCAGGAAGATACCATGCTCATTACCAAAACATAAAAAAAGATAGTGACTTTATGACAATGTGTAAGGACCCAAAACTTGCATACGAAGTTACAATGGGACCAATCAACGAGTTTGATTTTGATGCCGCCATTCTATTTTCAGACCTACTCTTCCCTCTTGAGCAACTTGGTCTTGGCCTTACATATGCTCCAGGACCAATTCTTGAAAAAAGACTAGAAACTGTAAATGACGTAAAAAACTTAAAAATCAAAGCAAGCTCTAAAGACTACTATTCTTTCCAAAAGGATGCATGTTCACTTCTAAGAGCAGGACTTCCGCAAAACAAAACTCTTCTAGGTTTTGTTGGTGCTCCTTTTACTCTTTATAGCTATGCCGTTGAAGGTGCACACTCTGGAGCACTTTACAGCTCTAAGCTTGGCCTTTATGACGGACGTTTTTCTGCATTTTGTGAAATGCTAATTCCTGAACTTCTTGGAGAAATGCGTGAACAGGCACTTGGTGGAGCAGATGCCATGTGCTTATTTGACACAGCAGCTGGAGAACTTTGTTTCTCTGACTACAAAGAATTTATTCTTCCAGTTCTTAGAACTGTTACCAAAGAATTTAAAAAAGAATTCCCGAATAAGAAAGTTATCTACTATTCAAAATTTACTCACATGAATTATTTAAAAGAAATTCAAGATGAAAATATTGATGTTCTTGGAGTTGACTGGAGACATAATTTACCAGAAGTTCTAAATGAACTTAGCGGAGACTACTACATTCAAGGAAATCTTGAACCTGCTTACCTAGGTCTTCCTTGGGAAACTCTAGAGGCCAAGTGGATGGAGCTATTCAAGAGCCTGCAAGATGCTAACGTTAATTTTGATAAGTGGATCTGTGGACTTGGACATGGTTGCCTTCAGTGGATTCCACAAGAAAATGTTAGAAAAAGTGTTGAATTAATTCACAGAAACTTTAAGTATTAATAATATTAATGATTTCAAAAAGTGACTTTCAACATTTAAGCGAGACTTTTAGCGGTCCAGAGGGAAGGTATAATTACTTCCCTCGCATCACTGGCTGGAAAAATAACCTCGATCTTAAAACTTGGTTTGAGTCTCTCGAAAAATACCAGGGAAATGAAATTGACCTCTATATTCATATCCCATTTTGCGAGAGGTTTTGTCACTTCTGTGGCTGTAACATCAAAGTTGCGGCGAAAAATGACATCATTGAAAATTATCTCTCAAAATTAGCTAATGAATGGGCGCTTTATGAAAGGTACAACTTCAAAATTAAAAGCCTCTACTTCGGCGGCGGGACACCAAACTCATTGACGAGTACTCAATTAGAAAGACTTCTAGATACACTCCCAGGAAATTACTCAATTCATAGTGAGTACGATCCAAGATACAAGAACTTTGATTTCATTAACACTCTTATGTCTAGGGGATTAAAGTCTATCTCAATGGGAATTCAAGATTTCGATGAAACAGTCCTGGCATCAATTGGAAGACGAACTGACTTTTTAACTGTTGAAGAAAATTTAAAATACTTCAAGTCGTTAAATCTAGAAAAAATAAGCATTGATCTCATCTATGGACTACCACGCCAAGGAGAAAGTTCGCTAACCAAACTAGAAGAGTTTCTAAAGTTGGATCTCATTAGCAATATCTCCCTCTACCCTTTTGCCGAAGTCCCTTGGTTCAAGGATTTTTACCCTGCCTGGTCCAACGAAAAATTTAGCATAGCGCAAAAGAATGAGCTACAATTTAATTTTATCGAAAAATTGTCAGAATATGGTTTTGCACCAATATCTTTTGGTCATTTTACGAATGATAAAAATCAACTCATGAAACAAGAAAGAACGATCATGGGCTTTAATAAAGAATGCGAAGATATTGTTATCGCCCTCGGGGTCTCTGCAATAAGTTCAACTCCAGAAAACATCAAGCAAAATACGAAAATCTTTGATCATTACATGATAGACATTCAAGGTCAGATTACCGGACATATTCGATCAAATAAAGAAGCACGATTACAGGAGCTACTTTTAAACCTTAGTGCTAACAAAGAAGTTTCTTCTGATAATTTCCAGATTCCACGTGCACTCTTCGAACTCGACCTACTCAAATCAAATGACGCGACTGTATCTTTAAGTGAGAATGGCCGTTATTTCTGCCAATATATTTGTGGAGCTATAGTTAACGAAAATAACTAATGCCCACATGACAGAAAATTACAGAATGTTATGTTTTCATTATTTTTTTATTTCGATTATCATAAATATATAAATAAACGTCCAGGATGGTACAAAATGTTAAATTCAAAGCAACTAAGTCTTATTGCGGCTACATTTTTAGGATTAAATGTTACTGCATCAACTCACCCATTTATTGTTACAGATAGCTCAATGATACAGGAAGGACAAAAGTCTCTTTCATCACTAGAAGTACTTAAGCATGATCAAGGAATGATCCTTGCTCGCGTTGCCGACGAAGAGAAATCAACTCTCTCTCATATTGCTCACGAAGATCATCACAGATGTGGGGGTTACTTTGCATTTGAAACTCAAGCTCAAGCAGAGCAGTTCATTGCCGAGACAAAAAGTAATGACACAACAAAAGCAACTCTTGCTGACTACACAATTAATCAAGAAGATCTAGTTACTGAGTACATTGGAAGAGCGGAAGAGTTTAATATCCGTTCAACAATGTTAAAACTTTCTAGTTACCATAATAGATATTATAAAAGCCAAACAGGTACTGAATCACAAGAGTGGTTGAAGGGATACTGGACTGATCTCACAAAGCATAGAAGTGACATCACTGTGGAATTCTTCAACCACTCTAGTTGGTCTCAACCATCAGTTATAGCAACAATCAAAGGTGAAACTGATGAGGTTATCGTAGTTGGTGGACACGCCGATTCGATCGCAGGTTGGTGGTCACGCGACAAGGCAAGAGCTCCAGGCGCAGACGATAATGCTTCAGGTATTGCGACAATCACTGAGACACTTAAAGTTCTTGCTGAATCAGGATATGCTCCTAAGAAAACAATCAAGTTTATGGCCTATGCAGCAGAAGAAGTTGGTCTCCTTGGATCAAAAGACATTGCAAGATCATTCAAGCAAAAGGGTGTAAACGTAGTTGGTGTTCTTCAAGCAGATATGACAAACCACCATGGTTCAAACACGGACATCACTCTTATAACTGACTTTACAAATGAAGCTCAAAATAACTTCTTAGGAAACCTAATCGACAAGTACCTCCCAGAACTAACTTGGGGAAGAGATACTTGTGGATACGCTTGTTCAGATCACGCTTCTTGGACATCGCAAGGCTTCCCTGCTTCAATCCCATTCGAAGCAAAGAAGAACGACATGAATCACAATATCCACACAGCTAATGACACATTAGAAAAAATGGGTGGAGATGCTAACCATGCACTTAAATTTGCAAAACTAGCACTTTCTTTCGTTATTGAATTAGACAGATAATCAAAGTTATAAGCCCCAACTAGCTTTATGCGACTTGGGGCTTCTTCCAAACTGCTCCAGTTAAATGGGGAAAATTTCCAAACAAGCACTTATCATCAACCTCTACCACTAATTTAAATTTGGGCGTCCCATATATTTTGTTAAATAAGAAGTGGCATTGGAATCAGTAATTAAAAAATAGCCCTTTAAACTAACTCAAATTACCAGAGAAAATTAAGCGGCTAATAAATAATATCCCCATTTAACAGGAGCAGTTCATAGTTTCAACTACTTGAGTAATTTAGGAAATTTTACCCAATATAAAAAAGTCATGTTCACCTTTATAATTTACTTTGTAGGGGGAGCCATGAGAAAAATTATTTTATTCATATTCTTAGTTTATACAGCAAAGTCCTTCGCTCTTAGCGTAACTGATCTAAAAGGTTGCTTCAAGACAATCGATGTAAATGGAACGAGACCAGCACCTGGTCCAATATCATGGCGCAATCAATCACTATTTGAAGAGTTCGATTCATATACTTATAAGACAACTGATACAAATCAGTACCTTGATATTTATGTTTTGAGTCTATTTCAAGGTTACAGTGACCCATATTATTCATATAACCCATTCGTACTTTTTAAAGACAAGGCCGACAAACTCATTGAAGAAGATGGTTACCTTTTCTATGAAGTAGATACAGATGTTTACATGAGCCGTTCAGGACTGTATTCAAAAGTAGACCACTATGTACGCCTTGAAGTGAAAGAGTTCGGTAACGAGCTTGTTGGAAGTGCAGAATTCAAGTCTATTCAAAGAAAATACAATAGAAGGGTAAACTTCACACTTAGAAAAGAAGATTGTCTCTCACAAGATTAAAATTTCACAAGGAATAAAATGAAGATCATTTTTTTAGTTTTTCTATTAGCAAATTTCAATTCACAAGCTTCCGAACTTGAGGCGATTAGCTGGCAAGACACAACAATCGAAAAGAAGGGAATGTTTGTTGGCGATAGCGAGGTTCTTCCTGATGAATTCGACGGTATTGCAGTAAAATTAGCTAACTCTTCATTCGATCATACGATGTCATACGCTCCAAAATACCTTACTTTTGATTATGAGCTTACAAGCTGCCCAGAGATTACATCATTTGAAAGTAAGTTATTCAGTGATGTAAAAAAAATTAGTACACACATCGGTAAAGTAAAATATGTAAAAGTGAAAGAGACATGCAAACTATTTGTAACAATCAAGTCTCCTTATACAGACTTTAAAAGTTTTATCTACAAAATCAAATAATCGAGAAGAGATATAATGAAGAACGCTGCTACTTTTATTTTTTTATTTTTTTGCTCAATATCATATGCAGAGAAAATTTCTAACGAAACAAGTATAAAAACAATTAGAGAAGCAAAGCATAGTCTGACTCTAAAAGGTAACAACTGTAAGGATCTCAATAAAGAGTTCAACGATATAAAAAAATGGTCTGCAAAGAAATTTAAAAGTAAGAATTCTGAATCAAAGCCAGATTGTAAATGTGATGAAGAAACAAATATTTGTAAGATCAATATTGATAAAATTGCACCGGAAATTGTTAAGTTATACCAAGACAGGACCCCAAAGTTTAACGGTCCAAATTGCTGGAATAGCACACTTGTAACAACAGGAATTCTTCCTCACCCACGCTACTCAACTCCAGAAGAGATGGAATTCTGGATGAAATCTCCACTATGCAGAGAAAAGAAACTTGATGAAGAAATGGAGCCTGGTGATGCAATTGCCATAAGAAATTTTGAAGGTGAATATCACGGGTTTATCTATGTTTCAGATAAAATCTCATGGAGTAAAAATGGATATAATAAAAGAGCAAAATATGATCTCCAGGGAACTGAGAATGTGTTTGATGTCTACGGAGTTCCAGAAAAGTGTCAAAGAATTGCTGTCCAAGCAGAAATTCCAAAAGAATGTGCGAAGTATGCAAACGTATACCAATGTCGAAGCTGGAATGAGTATTGGAGTGAAGTAAAAGAGAGCGCGAATGTAGACGAGGATATTGATACACGACTTGATAATATCGATTGTTTAACATCAAAGTATGTTTTTGGTGATATTTCGCCAAGTCCAGAAGCTGTTAAATTAATAGAGGCAACTCTTGATGCTATATCTTTTGAAGTAGTTGATCTGAAAAACAAACTATCAAAAGAAACACCAGAAGCTGAAAGAGTTTATGTTCAAAGGGCCGTACATCGAATTTCAAGCCTTAAAGAACAATTCTATCTAACTTCTGGTTACTTTTAGTTATTATGCACCAAGAATTGAAATTCCCGAATCAACATAGATAACTTGACCTGTTACACCATTAGCAAGTTTCGAGGCTAGGAAGCAAGCGACTCCACCAACGTCTTCTTGTGTTACATTTCTTCTTAGTGGTGCTTTTTCCTCTACGTCTTTTAAAAAGCCTTTAAGACCAGGAACACCTGAAGCTGCAAGCGTTCTAATTGGTCCTGCAGAAATGCAGTTTACTCTGATTCCTTCAGGTCCTAGATCGTCAGCAAGATATCTCATACTTGATTCTAGAGATGCTTTAGCGACACCCATTACGTTATAACCAGAAAGAACTTTAACTGAACCATGGTATGTAAGGGCCATAACTGAACAGTCTGGTGCCATAACTTCTTTTAATACATTACAAGTTGAAATAAGTGAGTAAGCAGAAATATCGTGAGCAAGCTTAAAACCATCACGGCTTGTTTCACTGAATCTCTTTTTTAGATCTTCTTTATCAGAGAAAGCAAGAGAATGTACGATCACATCAACTTGTCCCCATTTCTCTTTAACAATATTTTTCATATTTTCGAGGTGCTCTTCATTACATACATCTAGTTCAAATGTAAACTCACCACCGATCTCGTCACTTAGAGGATTAACTCTCTTCGCAAGCGCTTCATTTAAGAATGAAAATGCGAGTCTTGCACCTTGCTCTTTCATAACATTCGCAATTCCCCATGCGATAGACTTGTCATTTGCAAGTCCTAAAATTAGTACTCTTTTACCTTCTAATAAACTCATATAGTCTCCTTAATTACTTACTAAATAAATATCCCACAGAACGAAGCGATATAAAATGCTTTGGGTCCTTAGGGTTTTTTTCGAAGTATTTTCTAAATCTTACGATGAAATTGTCAATGGTTCTTGTGGATGTTTCTTCATTTAATCCAAGTTCTAATAAAATTTCTGATCTTTTTAGTGCCTTTCCTTCATTTGTAATAAAAAGTTCAAGTAGTACACACTCTTGTCTTGTAAGATTTATCTCTTTCTTACTACCGTAGGCCTTCATATTTTGCAGGTCAATCCACGAATCTCCAAAAATATATTTTTGTTCAATTGACTTGGGAACCCAACTCGATCGCTTGAGTAGCCTTTCAACACGAAGGAGAAATTCATCAATATGAAATGGTTTAGCAAGATAATCATCAGTACCAAGGTTGAAACAATTGATCTTACTTTGGGCTTCATCTTTGGCCGAGAGAATTAGAACCGGAAATTTTTCATCAATTGCTCTAACCTCTTTTAAAACTTGTTCCCCAGAAAGACCAGGTAACATCAAATCAAGAACGAGAAGATCATAACAACCTTCTTTAAATTCTTCTAGGCCTTTATCTCCTCGGTCAATAACTGTGACGATATGTCCCTGAAGCTCAAGATTAAGCTCGATACCTTTTGCAATATTAAATTCGTCCTCAATCACGAGGATTCTTTTTTCTCTATTCATTCCCTACTTACTCACTCTAAAAACGATATGGAAAGAGCTTCCCTTTCCGATTCCGTCACTCGTGGCAAAAACACGCCCACGATGAACACGCATAACTTGAGAAACCATATAAAGGCCAAGTCCACTTCCTTTAACAGACTTTCCAATCTGGTAAAACTTTTTAAATATATCTTTTTGCTTATCTCTTCTAATACCTATTCCATTATCTTTAAAAACCAACTCAAGCTCTCGTCCTTGCAGCTTAAAATAAATATCAATTGTTTTTTGATCGCTCTCATTGTAGCGAAGAGCATTCGTAAATAAATTCATAAAGACGATATCGAGAAGTTTCTTATCAAAAGAAATTTTCGGCATCCCTTCTGATGTACCAACATTGATCTGTGCGCTTTCAAATAAATGGTCTTGCTTACTGATAAATTCTTTTAGAGCATCGGCGATGCTGACGGTTGATAATTCTGGTCGAAAACTCTTATCCTCAATTTTTCCTAGATTTAAAATTTGCTCCACATTTTCTTGCAAACGATCAGTGTCTCTTCTCATGAGATCGAGGTACTGTATTTGCTTTTCTCTTGGAAGTTCATGTTTAAAAAATGTCTCAATAAAGATCTTCAAGCTTGCAATAGGAGTTTTAAGTTCGTGGGTGAAACCATTGATAAAGTTTTGCTGCATGCGATAGAGTTGAATCATCTTCTGATAATAAACAAAAATTAAAATCATCCCAAGAAGAATCACGGCAACAAGGATAGAGAGCGTTACAATCATAATCCAGGTTTCTGGAGATTTAAACTGGTCTGCAGGCAGTCCACTTCGCTGAATAAATTCGCGTAGAGAATCATTAACTCTTAAGTAAGAATCAATGTATAAATATAGCGAAGTCCCAAGAGCAATAAGTGTAAAAACAAAAATTGCCACAGGGTGTAAGAGGTTGATTTTTCTCATGGACGAATACTATCAAGAAGCGATACCCTTTAGCAGTAAACAACGCAGCATTATATGGAGATGTGACACAATGAATCAGTATATCGATCATACCCTACTCAAACCAGAAGCAACACGTGAGCAGATAGAGAAGCTTTGTGAAGAAGCAAAGAAGTACAACTTCAAAAGTGTTTGCCTTAATCCATCATGGGTAAGTTATGCAAAAGAACTTTTAAAAGACTCTGGAGTTCTTGTATGTACTGTAATTGGTTTTCCACTAGGAGCGACGTCAACTCAATCAAAAGCACTTGAAACTGAAGTAGCACTCAAAGATGGTGCTGACGAATTTGATATGGTTATTAATATTGGTGCACTAAAAGAAAATGCGGAGCAGGCAAATACTTTGGTTCAATCTGATATCAGGGCCGTTGTCGATGCTGCAAATGGAAAGACTGTAAAAGTTATCTTTGAAACATGTCTTCTTTCAAATGAAGAAATTCAGCGTGCATGCGAACTTTCTATTAAAGCAGGTGCTCATTTTGTAAAAACTTCTACGGGATTTAGTACTGCCGGGGCGAACCTAGAAGTCGTTAAA
Source organism: Bacteriovorax sp. Seq25_V (assembly GCF_000447795.1). Lineage (NCBI taxonomy): Bacteria > Pseudomonadati > Bdellovibrionota > Bacteriovoracia > Bacteriovoracales > Bacteriovoracaceae > Bacteriovorax > Bacteriovorax sp. Seq25_V. The sequence continues at coordinate 112,860 of NZ_AUNI01000014.1, forward strand.
TTAATGCTTGATACAGTTGGTAGTCGTGCTCTAGTAAAAGCATCTGGCGGAGTAAGATCTCTTGAAGATGCAAAAATTTATATCGATATGGGCGTAAAACGTCTGGGAACAAGCTCAGGTGTAGCAATCATGGAAGGACAGGAGACTAAAGGAGGCTACTAACTACCAGCCTCCACCGCCGCCACCTCCGCCGCCGCCACCAGAAGATGAACCGCTAGAAGAACTCGAAGATGATGCCATCGCACTTGTTAAAGATGAACCAAGTGAAGATGCTATCAAAGTAGCAGAAGAAAAACTTGTTCCACTTCCGCGATACCAAGAACTTGAATAATGTCCGGTACGAACATTGCGAACAGCTTCAGTCACCTCTTTATCAAAACGTGTACTCCACTGGACTTCCTCACCGAGGGCCAAGGCATAAGGTAAATACTTTTCAAAAATTTCCACTGTCATTTTTGGTGGGTTTAATTTATCAAGACGATCTTTTTCTGCAATTGAGAGATAAAGTTTAAATCCTTCGATTTCACGATGAAGTCGATAACCTTTCTTTGTCGGTCTTCCCATAAGGGCCAAGTAGATACCGAGGGACAATGACAACATTAAAAAAATAATAATTAGCAAGTATGAATTTCCAATACAGATACTTGCAAAAACACCACCATGAAATCCCATAAAGAGTACTGGAAAAATAACAAATATCTTATGACGTTTACTCTTTATACCTTTTTTAAAAAATGTACTTGTAAGAAGATAGCCAATTGCCGCATACTCGATCAGACCAACGAAAACGCCAATTGCTTCTTCTCCAAATCCCTTAAATGCCTCATAACCAGCGAAAAATATAATAAAGCAGGCTAATACACCATAAGACCAATTAGAAATATAAATATCTTTCTTTAAACTTTTCAACGCCAAGTCATACTTAATCTTAACTTTAACTAATGTGCTACGACTTGAGCGAGAGATTTTAACTCGATCAGTGCTTTCAAATAAAGTTTCAAATAAGACCTTTTCTTCCGCAGGAAGAGTGTTTACTTCAGGATGACTCTCATTTTTTTCTAAATAAAAGCTTCCCTCTTCGCTGATTGTAACAAAGCCCTTGACCGCCAGACTAAGAATTGAAGCAGAAATCGCCTCTTTGGAAGCACCGTAGAGATAAATTAAGTTGGCGCCTGCCGCAGAAATATCTTCAGGCGGATAAAAGCGAGGAATGACAATTTTATCCGTAGGGTCTTTTCCAGTTTGGTACCAAATAAAAACAAGCGCAAAGAATACAGCGATAATCAGAAAGAACTTACTAACAATACCCGTGACTTCTATATCTTGCCAAACAAGTGAAGGCCCTGAGAGTTTGGCCACTTGATCAATTGGAAATCGAACCGCAACTGACCAACCTTCACCAGGGTTTAAAGTACGAGTTGTTTCGACTTCAACAATATCGTTCCCAGAGACAATTTTAAAATCCGCCCCACGAGTTCCATACTTACCAGTGTAAGCAACTTCAAAGTTAAGAGATTTCGGATTAGAGGAGTTCAGTTGAAAAGCAACGCGACTTTTCTCAATTGGAAACTTCCAGCCATCTCCAGTAATATTCCAGAATAACTCTCCTAAACCAACATCATCAAGAAAATTAATATGGCGATTCATCAAATAACTAAAACGATAACGATGAATACCGTTTTTGAGGAAGGTATCTTTACGCCCAAAATAGATTCGAATAGAGTTTTTCATCGACTTCACATGGAAGTCTTCTTTTTGACCATCTCGCCGTAAATCTAAAATCCGAAAGGCATTTGAAACAATATTCCCATTACCCTTTCCACGAATCAAAGGAAGATCGCGATAAATCCCACGCTTAATATTTCTTCCTTCACTTTCGACTTCAATTTCTTCGGTCACTGTAATAGTTGAATCAGCATTGATAATAATACTGACATCAAAATCCGAGATTCTTTCTGCCGCTAGATTATTGAAAGAAAATAATATAAAAAGAACGAGTGCTAATTTCTTAGCTAAAATCAAAATTTAATCTCCGGTATTACTGTTTCACTTTCATCAACATCAAAGAAGTCTTGTTTTTTGAAATGAAAGAGGTTTGCTATAATATTACCAGGGAATGTTTGTACCGAAATATTTAGCTCTCTGACTGTTCCATTAAAATAACGTCTTGAGATTTGAATTTCATCCTCAAGTTTAGAAATTTGCTTTTGAAATTCTTTAAAGTTTTCATTAGCTTTTAGGTCAGGATAGTTCTCCGCTAATGCAAAGATAGACCTTAAGTTTGTAGTAAAATCTTTTTCCTTCTCAAGTAACTCACTAGGAGAGCCTTGAGAATTCAAACAATTTTCACGTGAACTTAGAACTTTCGAAAAGAGCTTATCCTCATGCGAGGCGTATGATTTGACTGTCTCAATAAGCATTGGAATAAGATCATAACGCCTTTTCAACTGAACTTCGACACCACTCCATGCTTCTTCAGTCATGGCCGTCTTGGTAACAAGAATATTGTAGATAAAAATAGTAGTAAAAATAGTAAGAACAACTAGTGCAAAAAACACTATTAGGGCTATTGGCATAATTCCTCCGATTTAAAACCTTATCGGCTGGAATTACAACAAGTTAAATAAAAAAGGCCTGAATTTCAGGCCTCGTTTATCTTAGAATTTTTCTGCGTAATATGGAAATGCTTCTTGGAAGTCTTTAAGTTGCTCAGCTGTTAATTGCTCCTGTCCAACTTGTCTCAAAAAGACAGTCTTGAAAGCGTTTAAACCTTCAAACATATATTCTTCTACTTCAAGTCCAACTTTAGCGTCAAACTCAGCATTCATAAGCTCTAACCAGTCAAGGATCACATTGAGCTTCATCACGTTAGTAAGTTGTGCCTTTTCAAGAATAAGATTAATTCTTGCGGCTGCGATTGCTCCGATTGTGTGAGTATCTTGGAATGTTCCAAGCGTACTACTTTGAGAATAATCATAAGTTGAAAAGAAAACCTCTGCGACCTCTTTAGAGAAGGCCTTAACCTTGAAGTTAGCAAAGAATAAACTATCAACTTCTCTTTCATCATCAAAACCGAAAATTCCATCGAGGCTTGCTTTTGCTTTATCAAGTGTAAAGTATGCGAAAAGATCGGCAAAACCTTCATTAAAAGACGATAGAACATCTTGAGTTGTAACCTGACGTTGAGAGAAAGCTTCCTGAGATGATCCTGACGTATTCTTAAGGACACGGTTTAACTCTTTGTGACCTTCAAAACATGTATGCTTCAATGTTGCCTTAAGGTTTAACTGGCCTTGAGACTCAGGAAAAAATGAAGCAAAGATATGGTGTCCATATTCGTGAGAGGCTACAAATGGAATTTCCCAGTAATCAACGTGCTTATCTCCTAGGTAATTTTTAAATTCCTTACTATGAGGAATAAAATATAAACCGCTATTATAATAAAAGGCATTATCCGTCATAACAGATTTTTCAGAGTAAACCATGTCATCACTACTTTCATGATAGTACTCATAAGTAGTGCTAACAATTGGATGAGTGAAAACAGTAATTGGTAGAACCTTATTTGCTTTTCCAGTAAGCTCAAGAGCGTGGAAGCTTAAGTCAAGAGATGTTAGGATGTCCGCCGCAATATGCTGAACAGATTCCCTCTCAATTAATTGGTTTCCACAAATCTTTAGTGGTCCACCACTAACTCCACCAGATACATTTGTTCCACCAATAATTTGATTATCATCATTAAAAACAAGCTTGTAAGTATCACTCATTTCACGACCATAAATTGTCGAGTTTATGAATTTAGAGTCAGCTCTTTTTACAACTGGCGACCCGTCATAAAGAGCTTCGAGAGAAACTTTATCATTCAAAACGATGCCACTATTCTCATACGAATAGATATTAAAAAGCGCATCAAATTGAGTTGTGTCACCACAATCAAAATGCGTGTTCTTATATTGTAAAGGATTTGAAGAAAAAGAGAATTCATCCTGTTTTTTTACTGATTCAGCAACCGATGGTCTTGCATCATCAGAACTACTTCCACAGCTTGTTAATACAAAAGCAGGAAGAATCATTAAAAGAGTTAGTCTGTTACGAAAATTCATTATAGTCCCCTAAGTTGTAGGGCACTAAGTATCAGAAAAACAAACGACTAACAAATAAAAAGAATAATCGAATAAAATTTAGCCTACATAAGTATCTAATTTTATTATGTATTAAAATAGTCTCGTTTAATTAATCCGGCCTCGCTGAGTTTATTTATCTGTGATGGCACCACACCTGTTGAAACAAGTTCACCTTCAATAGTCTCAAGAATTGAAGAAGTTAATACTGTATTTCCCTCCATTGAATTAACCTCGAGTACTTGTTTTACAACTCTTTTACCACCTGGGCCCTTACCGAGTTGAATGATAAAGTCGATGGCCTGGGACATCTGTCTTCTGACCACGTGATAAGGGAGATCAAAACCGGCCATAAGATATAAAGTTTCAAGACGAGAAAGCGCCTCGACTGAAGAGTTTGCGTGAACAGAAGTCATTGAACCTTCATGACCAGTATTCATGGCCTGTAAAAGATCAAATACTTCACCTCCTCTAACCTCGCCAATAATAATGCGATCAGGACGCATACGTAATGTATTCTTTACAAGTTCTCTTGTAGAAATAGTTTCACCTGTAGACTCAAGCCTCTTCCCTGCTTCAAGTCGAACATTATTAATTTGTGAAACACTTAACTCTAATGAGTCTTCAATCGTGATGATTCTTTGGTCTGGAGAAATCTCACGAACAAGCATATTCATAAATGTTGTTTTCCCAACACCTGTTCCTCCAGAAACAATAACATTCATGCGAGAAGCAATTATTGACTTGAAAAACGGTACCCATTGCTCAGAAATTCCAAAAGACTGTGAATGGTCATCGAGAGTTAAATTTGCCGCAGTGTATTTCCTAATCGTAATTGCACAGAAGTTTGTACAAAAAGGTTCGAGAACTATATTAATACGAGATCCATCAGGTAAATTACCATCTAGAATTGGATTATCACCATCGCATTCTTTACGGTTGTAATCAGCGACTTCTTTGATAAAGGTAGAGATATCATTTCTTGAAAAAGAAGCATTGAGCCCAATAAACTCACCTGCTCGTTCAACAAAGATAGACTTTGGCCCATTGATAACGATCTCCGTAATTCCTTTCTTCGTTGCTAAATCTTCAAGCATTTTCCATACTGGATTCAAATTCTACTCCTAGACTATTTTCATGGTGAAAAGTTCCGTCTCGCCAATACTGGCTCCATAAGTCAGGAAATTTTTTGCCATAATTTCTTTTTGTTCTTCACTTAAATTAATATAAATCGACTCGTAAGAAAAATTCTGCTCGATATAAGCGCTAAGCTTATCTTCTCCAAGAAAACTCACAAGGTGATGAATAAGAATAATAATGTAATCTACGTTAATTACTTTCTCAGTCATATTCTTTAAGTACTTCATCGTGATTTCATTTGGATAAAGAGGATGCTTAGTAATATCATTCACCCCTTGATCTGCACAATCGAGTTTCATATACATTCCAAAAAGCACGAGACGAGAATAACCCGAAACCGTTGCAAAGCGAAAGTTCTGTTCAAACTCTAAAATATCATCAACTAAAGTAAAATCTACTTTTTCGATATGTGCACTCTTATAAACGATTCCCATATAGAATGAAAGAATTCTATCCCTAACACCATGCCAACCAAGCTTCTTCATATGAGCATGAACATCTACTTCTTCACCGTTACTTAGTAGACGATTCACAATCCCCATTAGAGAAGGATGTTCCAAAATGTAACTTTGAAGACCTGTATGAAAACGACTTGTAGTCGACATATCAACACGAAGTAACCGAGTGTACTCATCAGGCATATCAATATAATTATATTCTTCCATAAGACTATTCTAATAAACTTTAGCGCTACCAACAATAACGAAATTTGGTATAATGAATAAAAAGAAAATAGATGTGAGAAAAGTTTGAAAATACCAATTTTAGAAGAAATTAAAATTACAACTCTCGATATGAGTGAGCTACGTGCTTTATTTACAAAATTTAAAGTTGGTAATACCCCTTGCTATACGGATCTTTCAAATTTAAGTGCAGAACGACTCATTGAAGTAACAACAGTCCTAGAACTTGTTTTAAACGATATGAATATTTCGCCAAAATTTCCATATCCTTACTATCTCATCACACCTCATTTAGAAGTGAATACTTTCTTTCCTCTCTTAAAAAGCGTTGAAAGGATACCAAATTACTTCAAGATAGAGAGTAAACGAGTAACTAATAAAGAACAAAAAATTCTAGATAAAATTGAAGTTATCTGCTCACAGATACAAAACCAAGAGGTTCAATCACGCCTTGAAGAATATAGAATGAGTATATTGCCACAGAGGTTTATTAAATCTCTGGCAAAAGAAGGTATGTTTCTTGAAAAAGTATTAAAACAGCTATCAGGTGAATCATGAACAAGAAAACAAAACTTAACCTTACTCCAAAAATGAAAGAAGAGCTCAAAGGTTTTGAAGAATTAATCGAAGGATTTCTTGATGAACAAGAAGAACAAAAGATAAAGAGCCAGCTTTCAAATGATAAAAATTATGATTCATACAAAAACTATAACCATCTTGAGTTAGAGCGAGAAAGAGTTCAGAAGCTTTCTTCGATGATTAGTAGAAAGATTCCAAATGTTATTGAACATAATATGAGTGGTAGCATTGTAGAAAAGCTCACAAGCTACAACTATAATATCAAAGAAGAGATTGTGGATGAAATTAAAAAATTTGATTCTGTCTTCAACAAGAATATCCGTGTACTATTTAATAAGGCTTTTAGAGTTAAATAAGGAGACATTATGAAACTAAAACTACTTCTAGCTGTGCTAGTAGCGCAACTATCATTTTCACAAACAATGCTTAAAGAAATTAAGCTTTCTGGAGACCAAGGAGGAAGAATCACTGGTCAAGACTGGTCGAGCACAGAGCTTGTGAACAAGGTTCATGTACTTTTCTATGTAGATCCAGATGAAAAAGATATGAACGAGCACGTAGGTCAGGCCCTTAAGAAAGAACAATTCTCTCGTGACAACTACCAGTCACTTGCTGTAATTAATATGGGCGCAACTTGGAAGCCAAACTTTATTCTCGAGTCAGTTCTTGAAGGAAAGCAAAAAGAATACCCTGATACAATTTATGTAAAAGACTTTAATAAAGCACTAGTTAAAGAGTGGAATCTACAAGATGATTCGAGCAATGTTCTTCTATTCAACAAGAAAGGTGAACTAATCTACAAAATCGAAGGAAAAGCAACTGATGAGCAGGTCACAGAGCTTATCGGACTAGTAAAAGCAAATCTATAAAAAGCAAAGGGGTCATCAAGACCCCTTTATTATTCTTTCAACAAAATACTATCAAATTTAAAATCAAATGGTTCTTTATAAGTTTTTCTCAATAACTCTTTGCCATTCATTGTTGGCCATATAACTTCAATTTTTTGAACTTGAGATTTGCCTAGGCCAAATAATAAGTAATGTGAGTTCTGAGATGGGAATGGACCATAACTTGGCTGAAAATATCGTGATTGAACCTCTCCCGTCTTTGCTGTCACGATAACCTTAGCACCAATTCCGGAGATATTGGCCTTTTTTCCCTGAAGAGCAACTTTGATTGAATTATTTTCATCTTGAGTGTTATTTTTGAAAAGGTACATTCTCTTTTTAATTTTAGAATTTCTCGTTGAGACTTGAGATACCAAGATATCGTCTTTTCCATCATTATTATAATCAAAAACAATAACTCCAGACGGATTTACGATATCGATTCCAAGTGGCTTGGCCAAATCTTGAAATGAATGATCATTGTGTTGATGAAATAACACAAGTCTCGACTTTGTTGGAAAGCCCGTATTCTCAACAAGTAGATCTTGGAGACCATCATTATTGTAATCAAACCAAACTCCACGTTGATCACCTTGATCCCAGTTCGTATCCCCTGCATCACTTGTATAGTCGGTTCTAATGAAAGTAGGAATTCGACCTAGCCCCTCACCAGTTAAGATACTAGAGCGGTCGCGATTTTCATTATCATAGGAGTGGGAAACTTCACCAAGAGCGATGTCCATGATTCCATCGTTATTATAGTCAGTGCAAACCGAAAATGTAGAATTACCATTTCCTTTAGGAATTAAACGCCCTTCAATATCTCCGGCGAATCCACTTTCCATCCCCACATCTTCAAAAGTGTATATGCCTTTTTCAAATCTCCCTAACCAAAGCTTATTCGGATACCCCGACGAGTTTGTAACAAGGATATCAAGCAGACCATCCCCATTAAGGTCACAATGTGAAACACCAAAAGTAGGAGCAGCGTTGATATACTCTCCATCTTTTTTTAGTCTTTCATCTTCAAGTGCACCTGAGACATTTGTAATTTTAGAATTTTTATAAGTGAATAGTTCATCAGGTAAGGGCTTAGCATAGTTATCCCCTTTTGAGAGGTCATACCAGTTTCCAACATAAATATCGAGTACACCATCATAATCATAATCGAATAGGGATACCGAAGTCACTGGCATATTCTTCACAAACTTATAAAGCTCATGATACTTAAAGATCAAATTTCCGCGACGTTTTTGCCCGATATAAACTTGTAATGGAGTTTTAGTAAGCTCAGTCTTCTGGTTATGTACACCTACAAGAATATCCGGTATTCCATCGCGATTAAAATCATCAATAATTAAAAAAGACGCTTTTACAGGACGATCAAAGAAAATGGACTTTGAAACACTGAAACCCTTAGCCGTCCTCTCAAGAAAAACTGGAGTTGAGTATTGTTCCGGGAGAATAATAAGGTCTTGCATTCCATCAGCGTTCAAATCATAAGCATAGTTTCGAACAGAAGAAAAACTACTGAGCCCTACCTCTTCAGTGACATCAACAAAAGATGCAGATGGGCTGGTTGGCCCAAAGGATACATCTACAAAAGACTTTAAGATCTTATCGGAATTAACAACTGGCTCCGGTTTTTTTACATTTCCGGAGCAGGCAGTTAATAAAATTAAAACGACAAGAGCTGAAGCTTTCATTAGTACTCGATAATATCGAGACCGTAACCATCATTATCACAAACGTGCTTAGAAGCTGTTGTGATAGTTTTATCTTCATTACTAGTCATACCTTTAAGGTTGTTAATGAAGTTTTGACGAGACTCTTTCAATGTAATTTTTGCTAAGCTTAGAACATAGTCTTTCTTTGCTTGGTCAATTTTATCATTATTAAGAATCGAAGTTGTTCTTGAAATTACAGCGATCATTACATAAAGATCAATAACCATATTAGCTAGTCTTTTTTGTGGAAGTTCATGATCAATAATTTTCTTACCATATTTAATTAGAGCATTCTCAACCTGAATTGCAAAACCACCAAGCATTGAGTTGAAGTAACCTGCATACTCTTCTAGTTCAGGGTGAGCCTTCGTAATTGATCTTTGTCCGATCATTTTTGAAACTCTATTCTTTGCGAAATTTGTAAGAACACCAAGTGACTTAATTGGATCTTGAAGTGCGCTTGAGATATCAGAAACTTTTCCAAGCTCTTTAAGTGCATCAGATGGACCTCTCACTCCAGAGAGAGCAAGGAAGCATCTAAGAATCTCATTTGTTCCTTCAAAAATTAGGTTAATTCTTGAGTCTCTCATAATTCTTTCATATGGGTACTCTTTCATGTAACCATTACCAGCTGCAATTTGAAGACCCGTATCAACCACTTTCCATAGTGATTCAGAACCGTAAATTTTACAAACAGCAGTTTCTAAGAAGTAGTCATTAAGACCTTTGCACATATTACCTGTTGTCATGTATACGATAGATTCAGTCGCGTAACATCTCGCTGCCATCTCAGCAAGTTTTTCTTGAATCATTCCAAACTCAGCAATTGGCTTATCAAATTGCTTTCTACCTTTAGCATGTTCAGTCGCTAGTTTTAGAATTGACTTCATTCCACCAACACAACCAGCACCTAGAGAAAGACGTCCCGAATTAAGAACGTTCATCGCAATCTTGAAACCTTTTCCAAGCTCACCAATAATATTTTCTTTTGGAACAATTACTTTATCAAAGTATACGGCACGAGTCTCACTCGCTCTAATTCCCATCTTGTTCTCTTTTTCACCAAAAGATACACCTTCCATTGATTTTTCTACGATAAAACAAGAGATTCTCTCTTTGATCTCACCATCAACTTCGTGATCTGTTTTAGCAAAAACTGAGTAGAACTCTGCAGTTCCAGCATTTGTAATCCAAAGCTTTTGACCATTTAATGTATAAGTCCCATCACCATTATCAACAGCTTTTGTTTTAATTGAATAAGCATCAGATCCAGAACCTGGCTCAGTTAAACAAAAAGAAGCTAATTTCTCACCTGAAGCTAGTGCAGGTAACCACTTTGCTTTTTGCTCTGGCGTTCCTTCATTAATAAGAGCACGGTAGCCAATTGATTGGTGAGCCCCTAGCATTGTAGCAACAGATCCATCAAAAGAGGCAACTTCAGCAAATACTCTACTATATAATGAGTAATCTAATTGAAGACCACCAAACTCTTCTTCTACGGCCATACCGCAAAGCCCAAGTTCCGCAAGCCCTTGTACAACTTCGTCTGGGATTTTTGACTCATGGTCCATCTTTTCGCCATCGATAGAATCTTCACAGTATTTTGAAACTGCGTTCACCATTTCTTTTGCAAACTCTTGTTGCTCTGAAGAAAAGTGTGGGAATGGGAAAATTGAGTTCTCATCTACTTCACCGTAGAAAAGACTACCAACAACTGAATTCATCATAGTTTTTGACTCTGACATTTTATATCCTTTTATGCTTGAAATATTTTAAAATATTCTAGCACGAGATTATGCAAAAAAAGAAGATTTAAAATAACTGACCAAATACATCAATAATAGTAGACAAAATTACCATGTCATTACTTAGTTGAAGGTTTCCGACTTATTGCCTAAAATATAGTAAGGCATTATTTTTTTTAACAAAAGTTTTACTATGACACAGAAAAAGAAAGGACTCTTTTCAAAGTTTAAGGACAAGTTTTCCAAGAAGGAAGATGACGAACTTGATTACGAAGACATCGATTCGGAAGATGAACTCGACGAAGATGATGAAGAGTATGAATACGAAGATGATGAAGACGAAGAGTCAATAGAACTCGAAGATGCCGAGGAATATGAAGACGAGCACGACGAAGAGGTTGAGTTCACTCAAATGCCAAAGCCTCCACAGTCTGAAATAGAAGAAGATGGCGACGAGTCAATCGAAGATATTCTTGAAAGAGAAAACGAAAACTTATCCGCAGAGAGTAGCTCTGACGATGACGATGACGACGAATACGAAGATGACGACGAATATGAAGTCGCTGACGGTACAATAGAGTTCGAAGTTCCAACAAAGCCAAAAGTTCCACTTATGGCAAAAATGAAGGGACTTTTCTCAAAGAAAGAGATTGTACAAAACGATGATGACGAAGTTGATTATGAGGATCGATTTGATCGTACTTCACTGTCTTCAAAAGCAAAAACATTTACAGATAAATTAAATATTACAGATGTTTTACCTGAGCAGGTGATCCCTACTCTTGTCGGTAAAACGAATCAACCGTTTATTCATCAATCATTTTTAGTGGTGCTAACATTTGTTTCTTTTTATACGATTGGAAAAACAATCGCCCTTTGGACAGGGAGTGAAAAGCCTAGTTCAAAACTCGCGACAAATAGAGATCAGGTGGCCAGCTACAGCCCAAGAAAAGATGTCAGTGTTATCAAGGTTAACAATATTTTCAACGTCAGAGAAAGTGAATTTGAAAAAGTAAAAGTTGTTAAAGAGAAAAAGCCAGAAATAAAAGTATGTAAAGTTGCAGACAAGAAAACTTCTCTCCCAATGAAGCTACTTAATACAATCGTTCTTCAGGACTCTGTTAAGTCAGTAGCTTCTGTTTCCGAGCGTGGAAAGGTATTTAGCTACAGAGAGGGCGATAAGATTGGAACATTCGCTGAAATTGGTAAAATTGATCGTCTTAAAATGGTTTTTAAAAACCTAAGAAGTGGTCAATGTGAATTCTTAGAAAATGTTGATCCAGCTGAAAAGAAAATCGCGAAAAAGAAAGTTAATGTCATTCCAGCGAGTAAAGGAAAGAAACTACTTGATGAAGCAGCTAAAAAAGAAATCGCAGTTGATGGAAATAATTTCACGATCAAGAAAGGACTTAGAGATAAGCTTCTTTCAAATATCGGGGATGTCTTAACTCAGGCCCGTGCGATTCAAATCAAAAATGCTGACGGTACCCTATCATACAAGATGACAGAGATCGTTCCTGGAAGTATTTTTGCAAACCTAAATATTATGGATGGGGATATCGTTACAGGTATCAACGGAAAGAAAATTAATAACGTAAATGAACTCATGTCAATGTTTGGGAAACTAAAAGAGAATGACAACTATGAGATCACTGTAAAACGTAATGGAATGGACACTAACTTAAATTACAACTTTGTAGAATAATTACCAAGGATTGGTTAACGTATGAAAAAAACACTCTTAAGTCTTTCAACTATCGGATTAATCACGGGCCCTACGTATGGTCAGTTTAATCAATTCAAATCTCCAACGAAATTTGATAAAAGTGAAGCACCTGTTTCAAAACTTCTTGATGAGGCACCAACTGGAACTGATGTTTTTGGGAGAGAGGCAAAAGATTTACCAAAGACTGATACGAGCTACGTAAACCTGAATCCAGAAACTGCTTTTGGACCAGAAGTTATTACAAGCTTTGACTTCCCTAATACTTCTCTTCAAGACCTAACTAAGCACATGCAAAAGCTTACTGGTCTTAATCTTATTATCGATAAAGATTTAAAAGGAAAGATTTCAATCTCAGCACCTACTCCAATTACAGTTGGTGATGCATGGAAAGCATTCCTATCAGCATTAAATATGAATGGTCTTACAATGGTTAAGAGTGGTGCCTTTTATAAGATTGTTCAAGCTAGAGACATTAGATACGTTCCAACAAAGATCTATACAGGTAATTTTGTTCCAGAAACAGAAAACTACATGATGAAAATTATTGCTCTAAAAAATATTGATTCTACTGAAGTTTCAAGAAGTTTTAGACCATTCATGTCTCGTTACGGAAGAATTATCGAAATAAAACAAACAAATACAATCATCGTGCAAGACACAGGGGAAAATATCAATCGTCTAATGAGACTGATTAAGTTTATTGACGTCCCAGGGCATGAAGAAACACTTCAAATTATCCAAGTTAAGAATACTTCTGCGACAGAAATTGCAAAACTTCTTGATACGATTCTAAAGAAAGACACATCAAAGAAATTTAATGCGACCAATAAGCAAAACGAAATAATTTCTAAGATTACAGCGGAACCGAGAACAAACTCAATTATCGCGATGGCAAATAATGATGGCGCCAAAAGACTAAGAGACCTCATTGAAAAACTAGACGTAAAACTAGTTGCTGCAAACAATGAGCAAGTACATGTTTATTACCTCTTCCATGGTGATGCAGAAGAGCTTTCAAAAACTCTTTCAACTCTTGTGTCGAGCTCTACAAAAACAACAACAGCAAGAACAAGTCGTTTCTCTAGAACAGCAGCTGACGATGGGAACAACTCACTATTTAATGCTGAAGTTAGAGTAACTGCAGACAAATCAAACAACGCCCTTGTTGTTACAGCCTCTCCTACTGACTGGCTAACGCTTGAGAAAGTTATTACAAAACTAGATGTAAAAAAAGAACAAGTATTTGTTGAAGGTCTTATCATGGAGACAAATATTTCTAAATCAAGAAATGTTGGTGTAAGTATTATCGGTGCCTATGGTACAGGAAATGCTGATAGAGCTGGTTTTGTTGGTGGAGAATCAGGAACAAACCTTCTTAACCTTCTTGGTGGTCAATGGCAAAGCTTAGGTGGTCTATTTGCTGGTGGTGGTATCGGTAGCAAAGTAACTACAACAGTTGGTGGACAAGAAGTTACAGTAAAATCTGTTAACGCTCTTATTTCAGCGGTAGCTAACAACGGAAACTCAAACGTACTAGCAACTCCACAGTTACTTGTTCAAGACAATACTGAAGGTATTTTTGAAGTTGGTGAAACTGTTCCAGTTCCTGAAAGATCAAATGCAACAAACGGAACTTCTACAACATCAATCAAACAACAAAAAGTTGCTTTAACTTTAAAGATCACACCACAGATCAATAAGGTTACACGTTATATTAAAATGAAAATCGATCAAAAGATTGATGATTTCTCAAATAGACAGCTACCATCAGGTGTTGCATCTGAAGGTGTTGGAACGAATACAAGAAGTACTGTAACAACTGTTACAGTTAGAGATAGAGATACTATCGCAATGGGTGGTTTAATGAGAGACAAAACTTCTGAATCAGAAAGTAAAGTTCCTCTACTTGGAGATATCCCAGTTCTTGGTTGGCTATTTAAGAATAAAACTAATCAAGTTGAAAAAGTTAATATGCTATTTTTCTTAACTCCTAAAATTCTTTCAAACTACGAGAAAGATGTTGCAGGAACAGTTAAAGATGAGCTCAACAGAAGAGCTGCTCACCTTAAAGATGTTCATGCAGGAGAAGATCCATTTGGAACAACAGCTAAAGGTATTTACGAAAAAGCTAAGAACCAAGAAAATGGTCCTCTTTACAATAAAGAAGATGCTGAATACTTCAAAAAGCAAAATCAAGAAAGTATTCAAAATGAAAATGGTGCAATTCTGGAATCATCAAACGATATTCCAGACTACAAGCAATTAACTCAGAAGATCAAAACGAAGCAATCTTCTGTTAAGAAATAACTCATTTAGGAGAATAAATTGAAACTAACAGAAAATATGCTTCAAAAAGTCGAAGGCCAAAAAGAAAAAATTGGCCAGCTTCTACTAAAGCACACATCTCTTTCAGAAGAGCAGCTTAATGAAGCTCTACAAATTCAAAGAGAGTCTGGACTTTTAATTGGGGAAATCCTTCTAAAGAAGAACTATATTCATCCTCATGATATTGTCAAAGTTATTTGCCATCAAATCGATATCCCATATATTCAGGAAATTGATGTTGATGCTATTGATGTTGATATCATTCACAATATCCCTATCAACTATGCTAAAAATCACGAGTTAATCCCAATCATTGAAACAGAAAAGAATATCACTGTTATTATGACAGATCCTTTCAATTTTGATGCTATCAATGACCTTAGGGAAATATTTAAAAAAGATATCAATGTTATCGTAAGCTCCCCTCTAAAAGTAAACGATGCAATCAATAGAGTTTATGAACGTGCCAACAAGAACATGGTTCAAAGTTTAGAGGATAACTTTGAAGATAATCTTGATCTTGATGGGCCAATCGATATTTTAGATGCTGGAGCGGATGAAGCTCCCGTAATTCGTTTTGTTAACTCAATTATTTTTCGTGCCGTAAAAGAGCGCGCGACAGATATTCACATCGAGCCATATGAGAAAGAATCTGTTTACCGTTTTCGTATCAATCGAGTTATGACTGAAATTCTTAGACAACCATTGAAAACACATTCTGCAGTTGCTTCAAGAATTAAAGTTATGGCAAAACTTGATATTGCGGAAAAACGTTTACCGCAAGATGGTCGTATACCAATTAAAATCGCAGGAAAAGATATTGATATCAGACTTTCAACTGTTCCAGTTGGAAACGGCGAAAGAATCGTAATGAGGGTTCTTGAAAAAAACAATAATATCTTACGCCTTGAAAACCTTGGCTTCCACGGACAAGTACTTACTGACCTCGACGACCTTTCTTCGAGAAAGCACGGAGTTGTTTACGTCTCGGGTCCAACAGGTCATGGGAAGACAACTACTCTATTCGCGATGCTAGATCGTATTAATACGCCAGATAGAATGATCATCACTGTTGAAGATCCAGTTGAATACGAAATTCCAGGAATTTCACAAATTCAAGTAAATCACAAGATTGATCTCTCTTTTGCAAAAGCACTAAGAGCAATTTTAAGGCAGAACCCTGATGTTATCATGGTTGGGGAAACCAGAGACCAAGAAACAGCAGAGATGGCACTTCAAGCATCTTTAACTGGTCACTTTGTTCTTTCTACAATTCACACGAACGACGCTTCATCTGTACCTAATAGATTGATTGATATGGATGTTCAACCGTTCATGATTGCTTCTTCACTCGCTGGAGTTCTTGCTCAACGTCTTATTAGAACGCTTTGCAAAGAGTGTAAAACTCCTAAGAAAGTAACTAAGTACGATCTTGAAGTTCTTGGTATTGATTCAATGCCAAAGAATGCGGAACTCTATGAGTCTCATGGCTGTCCAAAGTGTGACTATAAAGGTTATGATGGAGTAACAGTTGTTTGCGAGCTTCTGATGATTAATGATGAGATTAGAACTTTAATCATTAACAAAGCGGATGCAGGGAAAGTTAAGAAAGCCGCCCAAAAATATGGGATGAAAACTCTTAGACAAGATGCAATTGAGAAAGTTTTGATGGGAATTACTTCTGTCGACGAGATGGTAAGAGCTATCAACGTTGAAGAAGAAAATGAAGAAGAAGAATAAGTATGGCATTATATAGTTACAAAGGTATAGATAGAACGGGGGCCGAAACTAAGGGTTCCGTTAACGCTGAGAATATCAATCTAGCAAAGAGTAAAGTTAGAGCTCTTGGAATTATGCTTACTGATATTAAGGAGCAAAAATCTGAGCCGAAGGCCCAAAAGAATATTTCTTTTGGTGCTGCTGTAAGTATTAATGACCTATCACTTATGACAAGACAGCTTGCGACTCTCATTAAAGCAAGAATTCAGATTGTGGAGTCATTTAATGCTCTTATTGAACAATGTGAAAATCCAAAATTGAGAGTAATTCTTTCTGAAGTTCGTCAAAAAGTTAATGAAGGTAGTTCTCTTGCAAAAGCATTGTCCGATTACCCAAAAGTTTTTGATACAATCTACGTCAACATGGTTGAGGCCGGAGAATCCTCAGGAACGCTTGATATCGTTCTTCTTCGTCTTGCAGAATTTACTGAAGCACAAGTAAAACTAAAAAATAAAGTACGTGGAGCGATGATGTATCCAATCATCATGCTTTGTGTTGGAGCAACGGTTATGAGTATTATTCTTGTGCTCGTTATTCCAAAAATTACTAAAATCTTTGTCACACTAAAAAAAGAACTTCCACTGCCAACTCAAATTTGTATATGGCTATCGTCATTTATCAAATCATACTGGTGGGCGATTATTCTCGGAATTTTTGCAGGTATATATCTACTAAAGAAATATATTGCCACAAAAAAAGGCAGAGCTGTTTACGATAGTATTGTTCTAAAAATTCCTGTCGTTGGTGGACTTGTGACGATGGTAAATGTGAGTCGTTTCTGCTCGACACTTGGAACACTACTCAATTCAGGTGTTCCTATTCTTATGGCAATGAATATTGTAAAAAACCTGATAAGTAACGTTCATATGCAAAAGGCGATTGAAAGATCGCGCACAAATGTTTCAGAAGGTTCTTCACTCGCAGGCCCCCTAGCAGAGAGTAAACTATTTCCAGTTATGGTGACTCACATGATTAGTCTAGGGGAAAAGTCAGGTGAATTAGAACCAATGCTTAACATTATTGCTGAGAACTATGAAGACCAGGTAGAATCTAAACTTAATGGACTTACCTCTATTTTAGAGCCTATAATGATGGTCGGAATGGGTGGCGCAGTTGCATTTATTGTTATGTCGGTAGTTGTACCGATGATGGAACTCAACTCAGTTAAATAATTTTAAAAAATAAAGGAGAAAAGATGTCGTTAAAATCTTTAATGATGAAAATGAAAATTAAAAACTCTACTTTCAAGACTGAAGTACTAAAGAATAATAAGGGGATGACTCTTATTGAAATTCTAATCGCTCTAACTCTTATCAGTTTAATGGGTACATTTATTGCTGGTAAAGTTTTCGATATGCTTTATGAAGGCCAAGTAAAATCTGTAAATATTCAAATGAAAGGTTTCGAAGCTCAACTTAAAGAGTTTAGAAGAAAATGTGGATTCTACCCTACTACAGAGCAAACTCTTGATGCCCTTATCACTAAACCAACGACAGGAAGAGAATGTAAGAACTACCCACCAGAAGGTTTCATCGATGGAGATTCAATCCCAATGGACCCATGGGATAACGAATATATTCTTATTTCTGACGGGAAAGATCTAGATATCATCTCTTACGGACAAGATAACGTTGAAGGTGGAGAAGGAAAAGATGCAGATATTCACCTAAGGAAACCAAAGCAACAATAATGATTAAGGGTCACGAACAATCTGGTTTTACATTACTTGAAATACTAGTTGCACTGGCCCTTGTTACTATCGTCCTAATGATGGTGGCAGGGACAAGTTTCTCTAGCCGCCAAAATCTCGATGAAATGCTAAATAAAGTCGAGCGAATCGTAAGATTCGCTAGTGACGAAGCCTCCCTAAAAAACCAATTCATTCGCTTAAGTGTTGAACTCGACACTGAAGAGCAAAAAATCAAGCTCGAGTATGCAGATGATGCTAATCTCGTTCTTGAGGCCCCAAAAGAAAATCCAGATGATGAAATTCGGGATGATGACAAGAAAGAAAAGAAGAAGGAAGAAGATAAGTCATTCTCCACTGTTTCTGACTTTGATTCCGATGAATTCAGTCTTCCTGTTGGTGTAAAATTTGTTGCGATAGGCACAAGTCTTTCAAAAAACCTTATAAAAAATTCTACTGCACCAATCTATTTTTATCCGACAGGAGAGAAAGACTCTGCTATAATAATCTTTGCAACAGATACAGAAATTGCAACAGTCGAAATAAAGTCTTTTGGTCAAGTGATTGATCGAAACTATTACAAGCTCGATGAAACAAATTTTGATATCGTGAATGAAAAGACACTCGAACTTGCTGATGGATTATACAAAGAATGGTTAGAAAAGTAAGAAATAAATCAGGATTCACACTCATTGAAGTAATGATTGCTCTTGCTATTTTTGGTGTATTCATCGTCTCTTTTATGGCCTCCCAGGGTTATAACGTTACAGACTCTTCTTCAATGAGAGCTGAGCTCAAGCTTAAAGAATTAGTTCAAGCAAAAGTTAATGAGATCATCGTTGCACCGCCAGAGCTCACAGATGCACTTACATTGAAGGCAACTCAAGGTAAATTCGAAAAAGATGAAGGATTTAAGTACGAGATTACTTATAAGAAATTTAAGGTTCCCGATCTCGACAAAATCAAAGGCAATGAAGAATCTTCAAACGAAGATGATAGTGCTGAAAGTGCAATTGAAAAAAAGATCTTTGATAATGTTGCAAAAAATCTCGAAACAGTACTTTGGCAAGTTCAAGTTAAAGTTATCAACGAAGTAAGTGGACAAGAAATGGTAATGTCGACATGGTTACTTAATGACAAGGCCGAAATTATATTGGAGACAATATGAAATCGCCTAAGATTAATAACCAAGCAGGTTTTACACTACTTGAAGTTCTAATTGCCATAACGATTCTCTCGCTCTTGATGGTTTCTATATATTCAGTCATTGAAAACTCGACAACGACTAAGGATAAGATCATTGCCGAAGATAGGGACAAGATGCAGCTAGAAATGGCCCTTGCAAGAATTGAAACTGATCTGGTTTACATATACTCTCCTCTTTATTACGAGTCGACACAGAAAGAAGATACGGCACTTTACACAAAGGCCTTTAAGAAAGCTCCTCCAGGTCAAGACCAGTCTGAAGACGATCAAAATTCAGTTTATGATGAAAAGAAGTCTCGTTATGACAGTCTTGAACAATATGTCGGACTCTCTGAAAGTGGAAACCCTGTGCCTAAAGTTGTAAGTGACGATACCAAGAGCTTAGTTTTCTTTTCTTCGGCTGGACGACGTCTCATTAGAGACTCTAAGCAAAGTAAATTCACATGGATTAAGTACAGTGTCGAGAATGCTAAAGACCCAGTTAATAAGGATGCACCACTAGTGCTTATGCGTTCAACAATCACTGAGAATATCTTCAATGATGAGCTTGAATGGGACAAGGTGAAGGCCCAACCTTTACTTGAAAATATAAAAGAACTCAAATTTTCTTTCTACGATGAAAAACGTGAAAAATATGTTGATACAATCAAAGAACTAACTGTTTCACCACAAACTCCCCGCCTAATTAAAATCACTCTCGCCTACCAATCAGAAAGTGGTGAGGTCTATGAGGGCGAGAGGACATTT
The DNA here is from genome assembly GCF_000447795.1 of Bacteriovorax sp. Seq25_V. NCBI lineage: Bacteria > Pseudomonadati > Bdellovibrionota > Bacteriovoracia > Bacteriovoracales > Bacteriovoracaceae > Bacteriovorax > Bacteriovorax sp. Seq25_V. The sequence goes on from NZ_AUNI01000014.1 coordinate 133,212, forward strand.
AGACCAATATGGCCAAAAGTTGATACAAGAAAAGCCCTTGAAGAAAAGTATAAGTTTCAAAACAATGGCCCTACAGGTGGTCAAGTTGGTGGAAATGGTGATTCTTCTGGTGGAATAATTGGTGGTTCAGGAGATGGTGATGATGAGTAAGTTAAGAAAAATCACCTCAAATGAAAGTGGAATGGCCATTATCATGGTAACGACAGCTGTTGCTATATTAACTTTTATCCTCGTTGAGTTTACCTTTGAGACTAAGTTGAATAAAATTCGAGTAGAAAATCAAGTTGACCGTTATCAAGCCAGACTTAATGCTGAAGCAGGAATCAAATTCGCTCTAGCGAAACTAAAAATCTACCGTGTCGCATGGAATACACTTGAAGACAATGAATCAATGAAAAAGACTGTCTCACCTAGCATGGCCGAGAAAGTTGTAACCCAACCATTTTTCTATCCTATCCCACTCGATAAGAGAGCTAATATCATTCAAAAGAATGCCGTTGCCGAATTTGAGAAGAACAACCTCATAAATGGTGAGATGAATGTTGAAATTCAACCTATTACTGGCTTTTTAAATCCAAATACACTTAAAGTTATTAAAGAAGCTAATTCAAATCAAAATCAAGGACAAGATAACAATGATCGTGATGACAATAACGAAACATCAAATCTTAAGCCATTTCAGTTCATGGAAAAAACTTTTTTTGAAACACTCGAAAAACTAGTAAAAGACAAGAATGAAACAGATGAAGAATTTGCACTAAAGTATTCAAACTTAAATGTAGAACTCCTTATAAAAGAACTTAAGTACTATGTTAATAATCCAAAAGATTACGACGAGCCAGAGAAAGCTGATATTGAAAAGAACTATGAGCTAGCAGGAATAAAAGCTAAGCACGCTCCATTAGAAACTCTCGATGAAATGTATATGCTACAAGGCTGGGACGATGAAATAGTTAACCTCTTAAAAGACAAAATGAGCGTTCATCAGGTTTCAGTTATTAATATCAACGAAATTACTGAAAATCAGCTTAGAGTACTCTTCCCTGCTATTACAAATTTTCAAGTTGAAACATTTTTCAAAAGAAAAAATGGTGACGATGAACAAGGTCAGAAAGCGAAAGATTTTCAAGATGAACCAGAGTTTAAAAAATATATTACAGAAGAGCTAGGTGTTCTAGACGCCTCTTCATATGACAAGAGAATTGCCGAGTTCAAAAAAGCAAGAATCACTCTTGGTGTTGCTGCAAAATTATTTAAAGTTATATCTAAAGGAGCAATTGGAAGAACGAGCTACACTCTCGAGGCTTTTATTGACCTTCCAGTAAAACCAGAACCTCCAAAAGAAACTAAACCAAAATCAAATACTTCGAGAAATGGCCAAGAAAACAATTCTGATCTAAATGGAGAAGATGGCGATAATGGAAATTCTCAATCTAATTCTAATGAGAATGATGGGAAAGAAACTAAACCAGCGAAGATCTATCTTCTTGAACCTAGAATCGTAGAAATTCGACAAATATAATCAGGTAATTAATTCCTTAAAAAAAAGTCACCAAAAGTCAGATGTTTTTGGTAAAATTTTATCATGAGTAATTTAATTATTGATAGCGGAAGCTATAGCGTAAAATTCATTGAAGGTAAATTTCAACGCAAGAACTTTAAAATTGAAAGTTATGATGAAGTTCTTCTCGCAGACATCAGAGACCCCTCTGACACCGAAACAACTGACTTAGAATATCAGCAACAAATAATCAAACAATATCTTGAACAAACTAAATTTACAGGAAAGATAATCTATCAGCTTTCTAATAATTTTTTAACTACAAGATATATGGATCTACCTGTTCAAAATAAAAAGAAAGCAGAGTTGATGATCCCATTCCAACTTGATGAGGATCTTCCATTCCCTGCGAATGAAGCTCATTACACAAATACGTTTTACAAAAATACCAATGGTAATTTCTCAAGTGTTGTTCAAATTACAGAAGATGAAACATTCAAGGACCTTCACTCTGCAATGAAGATGAATCACACGATTCCTTCAGTTCTAACGAGTGAACTTAGTGTCTTTCAAAGTTATATTGAAGATCGTAAGTTTGGTGGTCATGTTTGTATTATCGACATTGGACATAACACAACGAAAGCCTATCTTGCATTTAATGACAAGCTTCTCTCAAACCATATCTCATCAATTGCAGGTTCTACTTTTGATGAAGTAATAGCTAGCACTTATGACATTAGTGCAGACGAGTCTCGTATCTATAAACATGAAAATGCTTTCTTCTTAACTGATGGTCAACTTGATCAAGTATCAGCAGATCAAAGAGAGTTCGCAATTATCATGAAACAAGCATGCTCTCCCCTTATTCAACAATTACAAAGATGGTTACTTGGATACAGAATTAAGACAGGCTTTAGCATTGAAAAAGTTTATATTTGTGGAGGAACTTCAAATATCAAAAATATTGATACGTTCCTTACTGAAAGACTAGAAACTCCCGTTGAAGTTTTGAAAATTACTTCTCTCGAGTCGCAAGTAAATCCAAGGGAAGGATTGTCACTGACTCTCCCTTACCTAATGGCCCAGTCGCAAAAATTCAAAACAGTCCCAGTCAGCTTCCTGACAAAGAACTACGCTTCGGGACTTCTCAATGGTGTAACTCTTGAAGACAGTGCTTTTAACTTTTACAGAATTGCTCTTGTTGCTCTGGTAATATCTCTTGGTGTGAATCTCGAAACATTTTTATTCCTAGAGAAAAGTAAATCAGACTACAATGCAAGCGTTAGAAAAACTATTAAAGATCCTGAATTAGATGTTCCAGTGAAGCTTCAAAAGTCTTTTCTAAAAAAACCAGAGACTGTTTCAAAATATCTTTCAACAAAAGAAAAAGTCGTAGCAGCTGACTTGAAAATTCTTCAAGCGACTAATACATCAAATGCAATAATTCCTCTCGCGAAATTGAGTGCAGGAATTAAGAGAAATGAAAAAGTTTCTCTGATTAGCTTTACGTCAAAAGATAATACAAATATTGCAAAATTTAAGGGTGATACTCAACGAGATATCATGCAAGTCAAAGAACTTATCAAGACTTTAAATTTTGACGGATTGAATATAAAAGAAAGTGCTGATCCACTTAACCTAGAAATTAGTTTTAACTCAGGTAATTAGAAATATGAAGAGTAGTGTTTTTCAAAAAATTGATGAAGCAATAAATGGCCAAATCTCAGCAATGAGGGGCCAAGATTTCTTCCATAAGACGTCTGAACTTCTAAGATCTTTTTCAGAGAAAGAGCAACTAGCAATTAATCAAATAACATCTCTTATATTTATTCTAAGTCCAATTGCAATAATCATCGTCAGTATAGTTTTTAGATTTACCACGGCATCTGACTTAGAAAAGCGAAAAGATGTTTACGACAAGATTGTTTCAATCAAAGAGAAAACATCTACCCTATCAAGTTTAGAAAATAGCTTGATTGCCAAAGAAGTTATCGAAGACAAGAAGTCACTCGTTGATGCAATTGAAAAAATTATTGAATCAAAGAAAATGAATAAGACGAATATTATCGTTGATAACTTCAGTATCGCTGCAGAAGGTGGAACAGTTAAGAAGATCGAAGCCTCAATCAAGTTTAAAGACCTGACAGCTGCAGACTTCTCAAATATTATTCTTGAAACGCAAGTGAGACTGAAAGCAAATATCACTGATATAGAAATCACCAAAAATGAGTCCAAATCACTCTTACTTGGATCATTTAATATTACACTTTTTTCAAAACAAGCTAGGTAATACCAATGAACATAAGTAGCATGCAAGATCAAAAATCAGAAATCTATAATGTAGGAGCAAAAAAAGTTATTCTTCTAACTCTTGTTTCTCTTGGAGCGCTTTTCCTAGGCTTCACTTTCAATTTCTCTCTTGATCAAAAAATTCTTTCGCTACTTGAAACTAATGTTAAAAGAAATAACAAATGTCCAATGAAGTATGACTCGGCAAATGTAAGTTACCTTCTTCCTGGACTAAGTTTTAAAAATTTTGAAATATCAGCGTTTTGTTTAAAATCTAGTACGCCGCTAGTTTTAAAAAATATTTCTACTTCTGTTAGTTTACCAAGTTTTTCTCCACTAGGTCTTGGAATGAAAACAGTGGTAAGAGATCAGTTCAGTACTATCAATCTACTATCAGTCCATGGGATTGGTACTCATTACTTGAAAATTAATGCCGATAAATTAAAGTCGCAGACTCTTAATCCTCTGCTTGGTGAATTTAAACTCGGTGGAGACTTTACCCTTAACTCAAATATCGATATTTCTAAAAATCAATTAAGTGACCTTGATCTACAAATTAAGTCACAAAACTTTTCTGTCCCTGCACAATTTCTACAGGGCTTTGAATTACCTGTTATTAATATTGGTCCACTTTCACTAAAGGCCACAATGAAAAAGAAGAATCAACTTAATATCGTTGAGTTAATTCTTGGAAATGAACTATCTCCTATCAGAGCTGACATCAAAGGTGATGTCGAGTTAAACCAATATAATATGACGCGCTCCAAATTAGACCTCATTGCAACGGTAAAATTCTCAGCATCTTTTATTGAAAGCTTTTCGATTCTTAACCTCTTTCTCGATTCATCTAAGCAAGACGAACAAGGTTTCTACAAGATTAAAATTGGTGGACAGGTGGCAAAACCAAGTACAGAATTTCTTAAGTAATTGACAATTTCGTCATTCTATAAGAAAAGTTTGTATGCCAACAGAACAACTAAATAAGAATCTTAAACAACATATCAATAAAGAAATCTACGACAATTTTTTTAGTGATCCCTATATTTACTCACTCTTCCCAGCTGGAAAACTTTTTCGTCCACTTATGGTTTGGTCAGTAAGTAATGACTTCTTTGGTGAGTTTAATAATAATAGCGCTCTTATTGCTTCATTCACTGAAGTTCACCACACCTATACACTCATCCACGATGATATGCCCTGTATGGATGACGATGACATGAGACGTGGACGTCCATCAACACACAAGCAGTTTGGCCAGTGGCAAGCACTTCTAAGTGGAGATGGCCTACTAAATGCCAGTTATGGAATTCTATCACGCATTCAAGGTCACAATCTTGGAGCAGTACTTCGTTATGCATCGTGGGCACTTGGACCAAAAGGCCTCATTCTAGGTCAGGCACTTGATCTCTCTGGCGTCATGACTGAAAGTTTTAATGACCTCGTATTAACTCATAAATTAAAGACAGCAAGACTAATTCAAGTGTGTCTAGTTGCTCCAATTTTGGCCCAGGAAGGCTTCAAAGACACGAAGAAGCTAAAAGACCTGCACCGTCTTGGTTATCACATGGGAGTTGCCTTTCAGATCTTAGACGATCTATGTGAGTTAACAGATGAAGTTTTAAGTGAGCACGAGAATGAAGTAAATCCATGGCCTCGCTTTACGAAGCAATGTGCAGAGGAACTAAATCAATCCCTAATTGGTATCGAGAAATTTTTTAATAAATATGAGAGTAAGAACCTGAGAAAAACTTATGCAAGTTACTTAGAAAAAATAAAGACCCAAATTAATGGGTCTGAAAATATCATTGAAGGTCACATAAATACGGATCTACGCCCAATTATGCTTACCCTTGATCGTCTTTGCTCTTAAAAGAATTTTAGACATAGCATCTTTTGCATCAACCAATTTCTTAAGGTCGCGTCCATCAAGTTCCATTTTTAGTTGTGGTCTTGATAGATCTTGTGCCTGAAGTTGATCGTCAGTCTCAAGGTGTGTAACGATATGACTTAATGAATCTTTCAGACTATTTTTTGCCTGCTCAATCGTTAACTTTTGATTAAATAACAATTCCTTCACCATCAAAATAGATTCGATGTCTTTATGCTCAAATAATTTTTGACCAGTTGATGAAACCATCGGAGATATCTCTTCGAATTCAGTTTCCCAAAATCTCAAAACATATGGCTTCACACCAGTTATTGAGCAAACTTCATCTAGCTTGAATAGTGATTTATTAGGAATTCTTATTTCTGATTGCATTTATTAATCATCCAAGTCTAAACTTTCATCAATATTGTTCATGAAAGAGCTTAATGCTTTTGGAATACCATCACTTACACTTAGTGAAGTATCTTCCTTACCATCATCGCTAATTCTGTGACCAAAACGATTAGTAACGTCTTCTTTTAATACTTGTGAAGGTTTAAATGTTAATACTCTTCTTGCAGAGATTTCCATCGCTTCACCAGTTTGTGGATTACGCCCAACACGAGTTGATTTGTCACGAATTGAAAAGTTACCAAATCCTGAGATTTTAACTTTCTCTCCACGAGCTAACGTGTCTTTAATTACCTTAAATACTAGGTCTACAAGGTCGGCAGCTTCTTTTTTAGAAAAACCTGCTTCTTTATAAACTCTCTCTACAATATCCGCTTTGGTCAAGCTCATTATTTTCCTCCATGAAACTAATAAGAACCTTTTTATATTAATAGGTTAGCAGGAAAATCATTTGTTTACAAAAAAAAATTACAGAGGCAATTTTTTTTATATCTGACTGATATTCTCTACCAATTTTTTTATCTCATCAAAGTCGAATGGTTTCACAAAGAAGCCTCTAGCACCTTTGTCCAACGCTTTTGATATATAATCATCACTGCCATATGCACTCATCATATACACAGGGACATGAGAATATTTTTCCCTTAACTCATCTAAAAATTCAAATCCATTCATCTCCGGCATATTAATGTCAGATAAAATTAAATCGACTTCTGAATTTTTCGCGAGAGAAGAGAGACACTTTGTCGCCAAATCAAAATAAGTAATTTTTAAATCGGCATTTTCGATTTCAGATTCAAAAAAAGCTTTGAACAACATTTCAACCGCATGCTCATCGTCAACAACGATAACGTTTAAAACCTTACTCATTTAAGCTCCAGCGACATTAAAAACTATTTACCTATTCATTATCGTAGATAAATAGTTTTATTGTCAATGCATCATTTCTTTTTCTTGAGAGCCTTTTGGGCTTTTTTCTTACCAAGCTTTTCTTGCTCTTTTTCAATCTTCTTAATGAGCTTTTCTCTTTCCTTATCTTTTGCAGCTCTCCAAGCCGTTAGCTTTTCACTAACATCTTCAAGTTCTTCGATAAGTTTTTTCTCAATAAGCTTCTTACTCTGAGCAATTTTTGTATACTCTTTAAGCTTAGCAGTATCTTCTTTGATTAGAAGCTGTCTTTTTTCAACTTCTTCTTTAGTCATACGATAGATTGGCATATCTGCAAGGTAGTCAGCATAAACATATTTTTTCTTTTGAAGGTATTCAACAAAAGACTTTCTGTTTTTCGACTTAGTCGCAACTTCGTATTCTTTATTTTTAATGAATTTAATAATCTCATTATTCTGAGTTATCTTATTTGTAAGTTCCTCACAAAGAAGCTCATATCTTCTTTTTACAACTTCAAGACGTTGTTGAGTGAAGATTTCGATAATTGACTCCGCGTAATCAAAGATCCTAACCCCTCTCTCACTAATAAGAGTATAATTTGGAACCTGAGTAGATGTTGTTCCAATTGTTTTTTTGACCTCTTCAAGAGTTGGCGTTTCACCTTTTTTGAAAAGAAGTTCAATACTAATTTTATTATCAACACTCGAGTCAATGAAGTCTTTTAAGTATCCATCCTCAATAAACTTGTTTAAGTGCTTATAAATCTTTGTCGAATCATATCCACGAGGAACTTCAGTGATAACGATACTTCCATCAATTTTCTCAAATCCCATTTCAAATATAAGTCTTCCCGACTTATCAACTTCGATAGGAAGAGAATAGTCATGAACAAAAGGCTTAAGTTTCTTCGCTTTCCCTGTTTCAACATAAGAGATCATCGATTTAACGATATCTTTGTGATTAAAACTTGGAATTGTTGAAGAGAAACCTGTCCCAATCCCCTCTGCCCCATTCAGAAGCATCAGTGGAAGCTTTGGAAGAAGAGCAACTGGCTCCATTGTCCTTTCATCATAATTAGGAATCATTTCGACTTGGTTCATATCATCGAAAAGTAAAATATCAGAAACCTTACCAAGCTTACATTCAATATACCTTGAAGCAGCAGCTTGAGTTTCCATTCTCTCCCCAAAGTATCCTTTCTTATCAATTAAAGGATAGTTATTAGAAAAAGTGTAATCCTGTGCCATATTAACAATTGCCGACTCAACAGAAGCTGGTCCGTGAGGGTGAAGAGTTAGAACAAGACCGGTAGCAGAGGAAACTTTCATTAACCCCTTTGATTGATTTTTCCAAAGAGTGTAAAGAATTCTTCTCTGACCTGGCTTTAAACCATCCTGTAGATATGGAATCGCACGATCCATCAGTGTATAGATTTGATACGTTCTATATTCCTCTCTCACGATATCTGAAAGAGAAATTGATTCTAAAGAGTGAAGATATGTTTCATTTTTCATTTTTTATTTTCCTAAAAACTAATCTACGTAATTTACCATGTCAGCAAGAACTCCCTTCTTATTCTTTGCAGACTTAGAAGGCTTTGTCTCTTTTACTTTCTTTGCAACTTTCTTTGTTGTAGCTTTACTCGCAGGAGCCTTTTTTGCAGGGGCCTTCTTTGATGTTGCTTTCTTAGCCGGCGCTTTAATTGCGGAAGAAGTTGTCTTCTTTGGCTTATCTGAGCCAGAATTGTAATCACCGTGAGCAGAAGTCTCTTCATTTGTCTTCCCACGTGTTACTGATGTTGCCTCACCTTCATTAATATCCATGAGAAGTTCTTTACGAAGACTTGCATCCTTTCCAAAACAAATATTTAACATCTGCTTAGCTTTAGAAGAGCTTTCGATTTCAATCTTAGTATACTTTTCTTTACTAAGAACCCACTTCCACGCCTCTGGAGACATTTCACCAAGTCCCTTGTTTCTATAGATCTCTTTAATTTTTTCGGCGGTAGACTCTTTAAACTTCTCTAACTCAACATCACTTTCAAAATAGTGAGTCTTCTTATCTGTCACAACTTCAAAAAGAGGTGCCTTTGCAATCTGAATTGCACCCATCGTGTAAAGCTCAGGCCAAAATTGAAAAAAGAAGTTAGTTAAAAGTGTATTAATGTGACCACCGTCAACATCAGAGTCAGCAAGAAATACAATATTTGCAAAACGCATCTGTTTAGGATCTGCCTCTTGTCCAAGCACAAGGCCAACTGAAGACATAATGTCTAAGAATTCTTGATTAGCAAGAATATCTTTAATTGTTGCCTGAGCAACATTCATCGGCTTCCCACGAAGAGCGATACCACCTTGATACAGCTTATTTCTCGAAGAACGAAGACCACCAATAGCCGAATCCCCTTCACAGATAAATAATGTACAAAGATCTCTCCTCTTTCTCTCGTTGGCATCAAGAAGTTTTTCAACTCTTTGTTTCTTTTGCTTACGCGCCTTCGAAGCCGCGTCTTTCAAGTCTTGATACTTATGACGAGATTTTGCTCTTTCAATAATAATATCAAGATAATCTTTATTCTTTCTGATAAATTTATCTACATGCTTTGTCATAAAGTCATCAATAACTTTTTCTAACTGAGCATCACGTACGAGCTTTCTCTTCGTTTGAGATTCAAAACGTGGATTTGGCATCGTAATACCAAGAACAAATGTAATCCCTGTCAGAATATCGTTATCAACAAGCTTAATTTTATCTTTTTTCGCCTGTCTCTCTAACTTATCTTTGATTGAATTGATAAAAACACGCTTAATTTTATCATGGTGAAAACCACCATCATAAGTAGGTGTCGAGTTAACAAAAGAAATAAATCTCTCTCTTTCCTCACTCGATTTATCTATTGTAAAAGAAAGTGAAATATCAATTTTCCCTTTTACTTTTTTACCTTTCGAATTCTCTGTTTCATAAACAATAACATCATCACCAAAGTGTTGCGCGTTCTTCTCATCAACTCTTTGAGCAAGCTCGTAAAGACCCTTTGTATAATGGTACTTCTCACCATTAAAATAGAACGCAAGACCTGGGTTATTGTACGCAAGGTCAATAATTCTCTTTCTTAAAAGATCAATATCAATTTTATTGTCTTTATAAACTTCTTTTGAAAGAACTACTGAAACTTTAACGCCAGAATGTCCCTCAAAAACTTTTGCCTTTGTCTTCTTCGCTTGAAGAGCACCATCAATGAAAGTAACTGTTTGCTCTTTCTTGGAATTATAGTGCTTAACTGTTACTTTGAACTCATCGGCCGTTAAACATGTTGCCGCAGCACCAAGACCATTTTGCCCAAGTGTTCGATGAAGAAAGCCTTTCTCATCGGTCTCTTCGTCTTTGAACTTCGATCCTGTCCTGAATTCAGAGTAAACTTGTGGAATTTTATCCAGTGGAAAACCAATTCCATTATCTTCAATTGTCACCATTTTCTGATCTTCACTTAGAAATGTGTGAATCTCAGTAACGTGACCTCTATAATATTCATCAATACAGTTATCTAGAATTTCTTCGATGGCCTTACTTTTTGCCTGGTGGAATTTTACAGTTTGAAACTTTACGCTGTGTTCTTCATACGTATATGTTTCCAACTCTTCAATATCATTACTTCCAAAAACCAGGGTAATACGGTTTCGGCAGTGCCATCTCTGGTCCTTACTTTCAATAACAGCGTCAGTAGCCTTTCCTTTTCTCTTAACTGACTCAATGCGTCCCATTGTTTATTTCCCCTGTCTAGATAGTCGTGGTAAAATCATTTTACAACTAAGCATAGGGCATGGTCCCGAGTACTGAAAAGAGACAATGCGTTATCTTACTAAAATTATACAACTTTTTATTACCCTAATTTTTACTCAAATCCTTTATGCAAAGGACCTTCAAAGTATCGATGAAAAAATTGGAAAAATTATTCAAGACGGGAAGATATATCGCAAAGCAGTAGTAAATTCAGACAAGGGAATTCAAAGTCTTGATTATCAAATTCACGGCATCCATCCGAACAAGTGCAGCTCTGCACTAAAAAAACTCTCACGCTACGAGAAGTTCCATGAGTACCTCGATATCGTGAAACTTTCAGGATATTCAGACAAAAAAGGAGAAATTTATCTCTTTCTCGACTCTAGCCTCATGCCCTTCCCAATGTCACTTCATTTCAAAATTGAACGCATTACCAAACCTGGTAAGTACCAATTCTCTTTTGATAAAGGATTTCTCAAGGGCCTACTTGGAACAATCGAAGTCACTCAAACCCCAAAAGGCTGCTACTTCTACGCAAATTCCCACTGGAAAGGAAAGGCCTCAAAGATACCTGATTCAGTTTTTGAGATTTTTAGTGAAACAATCGGCGAACTTGCCATGAAAAATCTCTTTAGAGTCTCTACTCAGCTCTGATAAACTGCCCCCTTCCAATGGTGTTGACCTAGGTTCTTTGCTCCTCAATTTTAACAAGTTAACCGTCACTGTTGTTTACTGTTCAGTTTAAGTACGAGAAGCCCCTTACGGCATCCCCGTTTCCAAAATATATAACACCATTGCTGTGGGGCAGTTCAGAGATTGTGAATATCTCCCCTAAGTGTCAGTTCGCAGTTAATAAATGACTTTTTGTAACCACTCTGTTAAAAACTAGGAACACGGGAGAACAAACTTGGAAGTTAAACAAATCAGTGCGAGAGATACGTACCCAATAAGACATAAAATCTTAAGACCTGGACGTGAATTTGAGACGTGCATCTTCGAAGGAGATGACGACGAACAGACGATACACCTAGGTGCTTTTGTTGAAGGACGTCTTGTATCAGTAGCGTCACTTTATTATGAAAAAAATCCATTATTCGAGGGTGAGAATCACTTTCAACTCCGTGGAATGGCAACACTTGAAGAATTCCAAAGAAAGGGATTCAGTAGAGAACTTTTAAAAGTTGCTTTTCCAATTATTAAGCAGAATTTCTGTAATCTTGTATGGTGTAATGCACGAGTAGAAGCACGACCATTCTATGAGAAACTTGGTTTTGAATCATTTGGAGAAATTTTTGAAATTCCAGATGTGGGACCACATATTCTAATGTCAAAGGTGATTGCGTAGGCCATCACCTTTAGTTGTCTATTGGCTTACAATAACGATCAGTTCTTGATTTTTGCATTCCAGCTTCTTGGGCCTGAAAGCACTCGGGCTGATTGCTATATTTTCTGATATTCAGGCAGCTTGGTAACTTACAATTCACTAGAGAATCCCTATTTATACAGGCAAAGTGCTTATACTCACAGTCGTAAACGAGGTACTCTCCGCGACGATATTTTTGGTTTAGTTGAACCTCTTCAATATTACGCTTGTAATACTCAAATTCATCGCCAAAAGTGAAGAAGCTAAATAGTAGGAAAATCATGTTTTTACTCAACAATTGATGCTTTTTCTAATATTATAGCTCAGATAATCTCTTTTTAACAAAGCGGAATAAAAATGACTGTGATGCACAATAAAATTTTAAATGAACTTAAAAACCTTATCGTGAATGCTGTGAAGCAAACTCACCCGGAGTATCAGGTCGATGAGCTTTCAATTTACAATAGCATCACAGAACCACCAAATTTAAAAATGGGTCACTTCGCTTTTCCATGTTTTCTTCTTTCAAAAGACTTAAAGAATGCGCCGGTTAAGATTGCTGTCGAATTGAAAGAGAAAATTGAAACTTCAGAATTTGTAAGTGAAGTGATTCTTCAAGGTCCATATGTAAACTTCAAGCTAACAGCAAAAGCATTTGGGGAATACCTACTAAGTGACATCAATTCAGGGGAATTTTTCACGCGCACACTTACAAATGATCGACCAAAAACGATGATCGAATACTCTCAGCCAAATACACATAAAGAGCTACACGTAGGACATATGAGAAATCTTTGTCTTGGAAACGCGCTTGTTCATATTAAGCAGTATTGTAACCAAGATGTCGTTCCTGTTACTTACCCTGGAGACTCGGGAACTCACGTTGCAAAATGTCTTTGGTATTTGAAATATCATAACAAAGAAGCAATTCCTGAGACCGGAAAAGGTGAATGGCTTGGCCGTATGTACTCGACGGCAAACCTTATGCTTGAAGATCAACTTGGTACGGAAAAAGAAGACGAGAACCGTGCGCAACTGACAGAGATTTTGAAGCAGCTTCACGCAGGTAGTGGTGAGTTTTTCGACCTATGGACTGAAACAAGACAGTGGTCGCTTGATCTCATGCAAAAAACTTATGATTGGGCCGATGTTAAGTTTGATCGCTGGTTCTTTGAGTCAGAGATGGATGCACCTTCACTAAAACTGTGCCAAGAATATTATGAGAAAGGTCTATTTGTTAAAGACGACGGCGCAATTGGAATGAATCTCGAAGAAGATAAGCTTGGCTTTTGCATTCTTATTAAGAGAGATGGAACTGGGCTTTATGCAACTAAAGACGTTGCACTTGCGATTAAGAAGTTTGAAGAATTTAAAGTTATTAAAAATATTTATATCGTCGACTCACGTCAGGCATTCCACTTCAAGCAAGTTTTCAAGGTGCTTGAGCATATTGGATTTGACCAAGCAAAAGACTGCTACCACCTTCCATATGAGATGGTTGAATTAACTGATGGAGCAATGAGTTCACGTAAAGGAAATATCGTTGCCCTAAGTGATCTTATTAGTAATATGCAAACTTCGATCAAGACAAACTACCTTGATAAGTATACTGGTGAGTGGAGCCAAGAAGAAATAGAAACAACGGCAAAGCAAATTGCAAGTGGTGCCATCAAGTATGGAATGGTGAAGATGGATAATAACCGTAAAATCGTATTTGATATGAACGAGTGGTTAAAACTCGACGGTGATACAGGTCCTTACCTTCAGTACGTTTATGCTCGTATTAACTCACTTCTTGCCAAGCAAGGATATAACGAAGTTGACAGTGTCGACTACTCTACTCTACAAGCAGAGACTGAATTCACTCTGATGCAAAAACTTAGCTTCTTTAACGATATTGCATTTAAGTCACACGAACAAAATAAGACAAATGTTGTAACAACTTACCTTTTTGAACTTGGAAAAGTTTACAATAGCTTCTATGCGGATTGTCCAATCAGTAGTGCTGAACCAGAGACAAAGAAAGCAAGATTGGCCCTTTCAAAAGCAACGGCCTCTGTGATGAAGCAAGGTCTGGCGCTTCTTGGTATTGAATGTCCAAATAGAATGTAATTAAGGATTAATAATTTTTTTGAAGCTCTCGTCTGTGATGAGAGTTTTAATATTTCTATTCATTTCTTCGATTCGCTTGTCTCCCTTTTTGAAGGCTACAGCAACGGGACTCTTCATTGTCTCTCCCGCACGAATAATGGAGTAGGAAGACTTATTCTTCAATAAGTATTTTCCTACACGCAAGGGAGCAATAACACCGGAAACTTTTCCTGAAATCAAATTTTGAAAAGCTTTTTCTTTAGTTTGAAAGTACTTTAATCGAATATCAAATTCTTCATGGGCCTTTAAAAAGTTGTCTAGCCTCGAGTCCTTATCTCCACTTATTACTTTGTCTTTCAAGTCAGTAAATGAAGAAATTTTTGAAGAACTTAGAACAAAAAGAACAGATTCACGATAATAGAGAACTTCAGAAAAAGCGAAGCGCTGATCTCTCTTTTCCGTTATCTCCATTCCCATAAGACAAACCGGCTCACCTCGAAAGTAGAATGAACTAACCAATGCATCCCAGTTATTTTGAGTAATCCCAATATCTGTATCAAACTTAAGGTTGTATAATTTAATAATCTCAGCATCAATACCATGGGGTACTCCGTTTTCAACGTATTGATACGGTGGATACCCTGTAGACAAACCACAGGTCACACCTTCAACGGCCATGACTGAAAAACTTAAAAATATCAGAATATATTTGTATAAATGCACCTATTCATTATACTTGAAATGAAAGTAAAAACAAAATTTATGAAAAGAAAAAATTTACAAATCAGACTAGACATCAATGATATTCTCTTTGAAAGCGAAGATTATATCGCAGTTAACAAGAAAGCGGGCTGGCCAGTTCATAGTACAGTCGATAAATCACGTTCAAATCTCTTTGATGCACTAAAATCATTTATCAAGCAAAGAGATAAAATCAATGAAGATCCCTACCTTGCTCTTCATCATCGCCTTGATGTTGACACCTCAGGTATCGTCATCTTTGCAAAATCAAAACGTGCAAATCCTATACTCAGTGATATTTTCTCAAAGCATCTAGGCACAAAGAAGTACCAGGCAATTTGCCTTGGAAAGCCAAAGCATAGCGTAGGAGAATTACATCACTTTCTAAAAAAAGAGAAAGTTGGTCGAATTGAAAAAATGGTAGTTGTTCGCTCAGGTGGACAGAAGGCCATTCTTGAATACAAACTTATTCAAAGTAAACAGAGCTTAAGTATTGTTGAATTTAACTTAATCACAGGTCGTATGCACCAGATCCGTATCCAAAGCGCGACCGAAGGTTTTCCAATCCTTGGAGATACTCTCTACGGTGATGATATTAAGAACACGAATTATGCAACAAATGGACAACTCCTTCATTGTAAAGAGCTAAGTTTCTTTGATAAAATATCTAATCAAGAAATTTCAATTAAATGTGATGCACCTTTTTCATTGGATTCTCTTGGTCAAAAAGCAAATGACAACAATCTACAATATATACTTTTTAATAAGCCATTCAATGTTCTTTGCCAGTTTACAAAACAAAATGAAAATGAGCTTTGCCTCGGTGACTATAACTTACCAGCAGGAGTATACGCAGCAGGAAGACTCGACAAAGATAGCGAAGGCCTTCTTCTTCTAACTAATGATGGAAAGCTTATCGATGAGATGGCCTCACCAAACTATAACAAAGAAAAAACATACCACGTCCAGGTTGAAAATATTCCAAGTGAAAGCTCTCTGGAAAAACTTAGAAAAGGTGTGCTAATTCAAGGAAAGAAAACCAGACCTTGCAAAGTTCGAATTCTAAAAGAACTCAACGTTGAACCTCGTGATCCCCCAATTAGGGAGCGTGCAAATATTCCAACATGCTGGCTTGAAATCAAAATCACCGAAGGCAGGAATCGCCAAGTGAGAAGAATGACAGCAGCAATAAATCATCCCACGCTAAGACTTATTAGAGCAGCAATTGATCATTTAAAAATTGGAAATTTAAAACCTGGTGAGTATAAGAAAATAGATTTAAAGAAATAAAAAAGGCCTCTTAGAGAGGCCTTATATATATTTTAAAGTGTTGTTTGTTCGTACGCAACAACATCACACTTTGCATCAACATCTACGTAGTACTTGAAAACACCAGAGTATGTATTGAATAAGAATTCATACTTCTCAACACCATCTTGAAGCTCTTGAGTTTTTGTTGAAGTCATTTGATACTCATTTGTAACTTCTTCAATGCTAACTCCAAGATCATCAGCAAGAATATACTGTGCTTGAGTTTCAACTTCATCTCTACACTGATCTGCAAAAGAAGCAGAAGAGATTAAAGCCACTGTAAAAATCAATTTCAATAAATTTTTCATTTATGTCCCCTAAGTAATTCTTTTAATTGCTTGGAGAAATATCACTATTGAAATGAAACGAAAAGAGCCTAAATATAACTATGTATTTCCTACAAGATAGCTTTTTACCTAATAAATTTCAATTAATTACGATCTTTTAGTCCCAATACCAGCCCTGTTCCCATACCAAAGACAAGCCCTGCACCGTGTGCCCAGTTTGCAGCAGAAAATGAGAAGACATCGAATAAGCAAAGAAAGAACCAACCAATCATTAGAACAACATCCCTTTTTGGAAGTGAAAATTCACTCTCTTTATTCACTCTTGAATAAATCCATAGATATCCAAGTAGCGCATAAACAACACCAGAGAGACCACCAAAGTTAGGTCCTGCAAAGAAGGCCTGAAAAAAATTTGAGAAAGCGGAACTTGAGACCAAAAAAAGCAAAAGAAAGAAAGGGCCCTTAGTATTTTCCAGAATATTTCCAAGGTCCTTCCACCACATGAGATTAAAGAGAATATGCATAAAACCAAAGTGAATTAGTGCAGGAGTCATAAGTCTCCATAGCTGACCGGCCTCAATTAAGACAAA
The DNA here is from genome assembly GCF_000447795.1 of Bacteriovorax sp. Seq25_V. Classification (NCBI taxonomy): domain Bacteria; kingdom Pseudomonadati; phylum Bdellovibrionota; class Bacteriovoracia; order Bacteriovoracales; family Bacteriovoracaceae; genus Bacteriovorax; species Bacteriovorax sp. Seq25_V. Next base: position 150,331 of record NZ_AUNI01000014.1, read on the forward strand.
TGTCAGTTCTTTTTGTGGAGGACCAAACATAAGCATATTATAGACATCAGCGTACTCCATAAAGTAGCCAAAAAAGTAAATAAGAATACAAACGATAAGAATTGAAAAAGTAAAATTCCCCATTGGAAGCTTCTGGATTTTTTCCCATTCAGGATCAATTTCAATTGGTTTTTTTACTCCAATTAAAACTCTAAAATGATCAACGGCTACAGGGAGGTCTTTTTCATCAGTCACATAAAGATGGTGCATACCTGACTCATCTGTTTCGATATCAACAGTAACACCGATTTTAGCCATTTCCCGACACGCGGACTCAGCTATTTTATAGTCAGCAAGGGAACCATATATAATTTTTTTATCAGTACTATCCAAACTTTATCTCCAATAAATGCCATTTTCAGTTATAATACCAAAGCTTTCTATAAACGAAAATGAAGAATTACCGATAAGCCTTAGCAGGAAGCAGGAGGTTAAAATGAATAAAGCTATTTTAGATAGAGTAGCCTACTTACTTGATTCAAAATCACCACAACAAGATTTCGACTTACTTATTAGTTTGCAAAAAGAGCAAGCTCCATGGTTGTCTAATGAAGAAGCAATTGACTGTGTTATATTCTCGCTAGTGAGATACTATGAAGATTATCAACTAAGTTACCTATGGTGGAACGAGATGACTCAATCACACTATGAACAAAGAGCTGCATAGCTACTTGAATGGATAAGTAAACAGAAAGGAAAGGCTTTGCGCCTTTTTCCTTTCGACTCCATTCAACCCCAACTTAAAATTGTTTTCAATATCTTTTGTCTCTAAAAATTTTCCAAATAAACGATCCCAGATATTAAAAATTGTTCCAAAATTTGAATTCATTTCTTTATTCTTATTACTATGATGAATCTGGTGAAGCTCTGGAGTGATAAATACAAGACCTAAAAATTTACTTAAATTTTGATTTAATTTGGAATTGGAATGTCCAAAGATTGCAAATGTTACAAGAATAGTTTCAAAGAGGAAGTAGTTCTTCAAACTGATGCCAAGTAATATACAAAGACTTACTTTATAAAAAAGAGATAAAATAAGTTCGATTGGATGAAATCGAATCGCCGATGAACAATCCAATAAAGTATCGCTGTGATGAACTCGATGAAGACGCCATAGAAAATTTATTTCATGCGTGAGATAGTGCTGCAGCCAAACAAAAAAATCAAGAAGAAGTAGACTTATAATTGTCTCGATTATTGAGTGTAAACGAAACAATTGTAAAAGCCCTATTTCATAAATTTCAAAGACTCCAATAATTACAGGAACTAGAAAAATTAAAATAATCTTTGTCAAAAAATATAATGATAAGTTTGTAACATAATGAGACAAACTTTCTTTCAAAGTCGTCTTATGAATTGGTTTAACAAGCTCATAGATAACAAGGATTAAACCAAGGCTATAAGGTAAGTATTTTACCGAGTCCATTAATTATTTTATACCTTCGACACATTTAAGGGCCTTTCTAAAATGCGGTCCTTTCATTTTACTTCGATACTTTTTGACAAAATTTTCAACCTTCCATTTTTCATTTTCAATTATATAGTCTGCTAATAGGTGCGAAACGATAAAAATTGAGGCCAGTGGTGTGATGCGTTTATTATCAATTCCAGCAGGAAAACCACTACCATCAGGCATCTCGTGATGTTGTTCTATTATCGTGTGAACATCTTGTGGAATATCATTCTTATGCTCAATGAGTGTCTTACTTGCCAGAGGATGAAGATTAACAAGTTTCTTTGCATCTTGTGAAAGAGAATCATCACTTTCAAATTCTGCCTTTGTTTTATATTGAGCAAGTTTTGAACTATCTCCAAGGGAAATATCATGAAGATATGAAGCATAGATAAACTTTTCAAGTGTCTGTTCACTCCCCCAGTCCATTTGCGTAGCGATCCCTGTTGATATATTAATAAGTAAACCAATATGGGTCATCAGATAAGGATCATCTTTCGTCGCCTTAAGCTTTTTAAAAAGTTCTGAGAGCTTTGGATTTCGTTGAACCTTATCGAGAAACTTTGTAACTTTGCGATCAAGGTCTTGAATCTTAAATGGAGCTGTGACGGCAGGATTGAAAACATCGAGAAAAACTTTTTCGTTATTAAATTCTATTTCTACCTTACGTACCTCATCACCTTCAGGAAGTGGATTTTCACGCTCCTTATGGGCCGGAGTCTCTGGTTCATCAGAAATAAGATTTAAATCTGAATTTGATTTCGATCGTTTTGAACTTCCAACTGCGACCAGAACTTGCGCTTGAAGATCACCTGGCTTGAATGGCTTTGCAAGAATACCAGCGAATTTATCTCTAAATTTTTCTTTAAAATCCTCATTAATAAGACCACTCATAATAATAACTGGTGTTTCAGCATTGTCCCCAGGATTGTATTCTTTCATCATTTTGACAATTTCTGCCCCATTAGAACCAGAGATATCTATGTCGATTAAGACACAATCAAATTGTCTTTCGAAAAGAGCATCCTTTGCCATATCAACAGTATTGGCCTTGACAATAATTTGAAAGTCATCAACTAAGCACTCCTCAACTAAATCGAGAAGTAACACTTCATCATCAATGACTAGAATAGACTTTTGCTTCATTATTCTATTTTAGGCGAAATATTAAATTCCAACAACTTATGTAAAAAAGTTAAATAATTTCCAGTAAATAACCGATAAAATCACTATGAGAATCTCACTAATTTTGACTTTATTTGTAATTTCAAGCTGTTCGACCTTCAACTATGGAACTAGATCGCAAAGGGCTCCTGCGAGTTTTAGCGTCTCCAGTTGTTTCAAATCAATAGGATCATTTCTTAATAGTATTGGAAAGTCCAAGCTTGAGTTAGCACTAGATAAACTGGAGTCAAACTCCTTAAGATTAGCAGATCGTGAAATATTAAGAGATCAAGCAAGTCAGATTCCATATCTTCAAGAACGCGAGAAATTTATTAAAGAGATTACTGAGTCAGAAATTATCTCAGATGATAATAAGAATCTCATCAATCTCTATATTAGACAAAAAAGCTCAAAGAAAGCATATCTTCAAAAAGAACTATATAGGCCAAAATATTTTGGAGGAGATGAAAACTTTCCTCTCACATTTGGTTTAGAGTTCGAACTTAAGATTTCAGAAAATCCAAATATCGTAAATGATTATCGAGTGACAGCTATAAGCGAACAAAAATGGTTACAGATGTCTTTTGAAGAAAGAAAGAAGGCAGCTATCAAGGCGCAAAAAGAAGCAACAGATATCGACCATATTCTAACAAGATTATCCTCTGCTGATCCAAGATTACCTGAGGGACTTTTCATTGAGCCCCATGGAACAATTGAAGGTAATGGAATGGTCTTTGAAAATCTTGGAGATTTTAGAGAGTTTCTTGATTTCTACGTTGAACGTTTTGGGGCCTCGTCTTTTCAGGCCCATCTTGTCACCAAGTCACAAGCTGACCTCAAAGGAATGACGGGCTATACAATTTTTGAATATGAGAAGGCTCAGCTAAAAACTTTGGAAAAAAGTTATGATCGTTTCTTAAAAGACAATAAGGCAACTCCGGCCTCTAATCTTGTTCACCATTCTCTTGGTCCAATTGATGAAACAATACGTGCAAAGATGCTTGTTTACGAAAATGATATCGCGGCTGGAGAGACCGACTTTTTGGCCAATGGGACCAAATCTATCTATGCTCCATCATTTCGAAATAATTCCCCATATGGAGAAGGACTGATGGGATTTGAATTAAGACAGTTTCATAAGAGATATAACGATATGTTCAGCTCTCTTAGAGAACTTGCCGAAGAATTTGAAACAAGTGGTAACCTTGAAAGATATAATGACTGGACAGAGGTTGAACAGGCTTCATTAGCAGGTGCTCGCCAAACTTTAGAAAGAGCACAAGTGAGCAGCGACTTAATCGACGACTTTGAAATTTTCCATCTCGCACTCGGTGATGAAATATCAAAACAAATTAAAATTCAAGGAGGCGCCAGAACTGGAGCCGCACCAGAGAACCGTCTCTTACTCCCTCTTTTAAACTGGGAGAATAATCCAATTACAAAAGACTTGTCATCTGAAGAACTTCAAAAGATAAAAACTTCTCAACAAGAATATATTAACGAAGTGATGAGTCTAATTAAAGATCGAGATGTATCAGAGGTAACTAAAGAAGATCTTGAAAAAATTAGGATAGCTATAGCTAAATTTGCTTATAATATTAATCTTTCGAAATCATATGATGATTTCATTAAGAACTCATCACAGAGAGCGAATAGTTTCCGTTATACCAAACTTCCTGAGCTTGAAAGTATCTTCACCAAGATTGATGATAAAGAAGGTATTCCTGTATACAAATTTAAAAGTGGAAGAAGTGGTACTTATAAAAACTATATTAGTAATACAGTCGAGATCCTTTTTAGAGATATTGGAAAAACAGGACATATCGAGGTTAGAATTGGGAATAAGTTTTATAGCGTAAATAATATTGCCAGCACGACAGTTTCATCGTCCATCAATCGCCCAACAGGCTCAAAGGGAAGAGTTTATCTCTTTGATAGAAACAAAATTGCGCTCTTCCAAGAGAGAATTGAGAAGTATTTTAAGTCCATTGAAAGGAACAACTTCCCACCATTTGATATGTACGGAGCACTAGAAAAAGTAGAAGTTGTCTCTGGAGGATTCAAGATGGTTGATTCAAAAAATAGGTTTAAAATTAAGGCTGAAATAAGAGAAATTGATGGCGAGAGATTCTTTGTTTCTCCTGACGAGTCAATTGTAACAAAAGTTATCACAAAGGATGGACAAGACTATATTCAAACAACAAATTGTACACGCGTTGTTAGTGATGTCTTTAGAGAGATTCTTGATTTTGATTTTGGAACTTATAACTCTGCCAAGTCTTTGGATAAAGCATTTCAAAATGGTAGCGTCAAGTTAAGACCTGATGCTGAATTCATTTATTAATTTATCGACTTTACTCGCAAAGATAAAATCACTTTCAACAAGGTCATCAATTTTGTGCGTCCACATTTTGATGGCCAATCGGCCATATGAAATCTCTAAATCGGGATGATGCCACTGCTCATCTGCAAGCATTGCAATTTGATTTGCAAGCTCCATTGGTGATTTAAAATCTTTAAATTTTATCTCTAAGAAAATTTTCTTATCATCATCAATGAGCTTCCACTCGGGATTAAGTTCAGTGAGAAGTTTGTACTTATCCTCCTTACGCAAAGGAGGTACTCCACCTTTACATGGAATACAATTTTTTTGTGATAAGCTCATATTCCCTCCTACTGGCAGAATGAATCAATTTTATCAGTTCTATTATACGCCTTTTTATCAAAGTCATATATATATGAACTCGTCCAATCAAAACAATGAATTGGCTTCGCAAAATCTATATCTTCTGGAGAAGAAACAATCGGAATATCTGATGTCTTATAGATGCATGTCTTAAAGGCAAGACTAACATTCTTTGCATAGTCCTTATCTGCAGATGCTAATGCCGGGTAATCCGAAACATATAGTCTAGGATAGCTTGGTGCTTCATTAAAATAGTAGTGCTCACCATTTTTAGAGAATGATTTTTTATTATCATTCCAGCGATAATATCCATGACGATTCTTAGTCGCATCAAAGCTATTGTAAAGAGGGTCTACATCAATTGAATCAATCACCCACTCTGGATGATCAAATTTCTGATAGCTCCCATAGAACTCACGTGAAATATTTTTAAGATTAGTAAAAGAGCCATCCTGGTTTTTATAGCGTGTATATGAGCACCCCTTAATAAATTGAACAACACCATATGATTCAAGATCACTCACACGATCTGTTTCATAAGCAATATGAGCACTCGTTCCGTACATCTTATCTGAACCAAAAGTTGTAATATAATCCTTAACAAGGATATTGAATTTTTTAAGATCACAGCTATTCGTTTTTTTACAATTACGATTCTTGTAGGTTTCATCCATAATTGTTTTCTTTGTAACTCCTGCGTAAGAAGAGCTTATCAGTAGAAGTGGTAAAATAAGTTTCAAAGGAACCTCCATTTAATGGAGGGAAAGTACATCATTTTTAATCATCAATGTTATTTCTTGAAATCTTTACACATCGCGTCAGTGTCGTAAGTTTTTATGATAATATTTTGAAAATTTTATCCAAGGTCAAAGAGAATGATTAAAAAATCAATATTATCAATAGCTTGCCTAACTACCTTTGCAACTCCTTATAACATGCAGGCCATAATCGATGGGAATAAGAAGATTATTGATGACTTTAGTTTTCTCTCTAAGGAGAAGATTAACCATCAGGCCAGCATCGCGATTATTGGAGATTATGTTCACCCAGAGGCCTTTGATACCATCAAGACAAACGACCTTGAAATTCCTAATAACGGTATCGATGATGATCACAATGGTTATATTGATGATTACTATGGAATGGATTTTGAGGTTGGACATGGAAGAACATCCGCACCCATTTTATCGGGTCATGAAAATGGAATCGTTTCAACTATTGATGCCATCGTTAATCATTATAATATTCAAAATAAGATTTCGGTCATTCCGATTAATATTACCATGCATAGACTTAACTTCGATGAACTCTATATAAAAAAACTTGCTGATGCAATTGATTATGCAAGAATTAGAGGGGCCTCTGTTATTTCGATGTCTTTAGGCGTTTCTAATGCCTATCGATCATTTTTTAAATTTATCGATAATGATTATGAAAAGTCTTTCAAGTATCTACAAGATGCGATTGATCGTGCAGTTGAAGAAGATATTCTTCTACTTTCGGCCAGTTCAAATAATTCAGGAAGAGATCACATTCTTGATCCAGAAGTACCAACAAACAATAAGGGAGTCATCTCTGTTGCCAATGTTGATTACAGTGGAAAAATTCAAAGTGCCTACGGCGAAAATATAACGACAGCTTATTTTGGTACAGGAATCTATGTATGGGGTGGCGAGAAAGAAGGTGACCTCAAGCAAAAAGGCAGCTCTTATGCGACTCCCCTCGTTGCACTTTCGCTAACGATCGCCAAGGCGCAAAATCCGAAGTTGGCCTATGGTACTAAGTTACTAAATAAGATTAAGCGCGCCTGTCAGGCAAAAATCAAGGCAAAGAAGAATGTTGCTTCAAAATGTATTTTCTCTCCTAAGCTATAACCTACTGAATAGACGTAAGTAGGAAGATCAGACAAAGTAAGATTGGAGCTTTATGATAAAATAGGTTTATTTTTAACCTATTTTAATGTATAAGCATCTAAACTACTGTATTTACGAAAATTTGCTTATATCCACTCTGAAGGAGAACGCGCTTGTTAAAAGTGAATAAAAAAGTTGAGTATGCGCTAATGGCCCTTAAATTTATGGACCAGAGGCAAAATTGCAACGAAACAAAACTTACAACTGCTCGTGAGATTTGTGATCACTTTAAAACACCATTTGATACGGTTGCAAAAGTAATGCAATCACTCAACGCACACGATATTTTAAGCTCAGTTAAGGGAATTAAGGGTGGGTATGAATTGAAAGTTGATCTTTCAAATCTAACATATAAGCAAATTGAAAATATCATTGAGGGTAAAGATGTTCAGCATTTTTGCCAGGGCAAGAAGGGACTTTGTGACTTGTATAGTACTTGTAACATCATTGGACCTGTAGAAAAACTCAATGCACACGTAAATAGTTTTCTTGAAAATTTAACACTTAGAGAATTACTAGAAGATAATGGAGAACACCACAATGAGCGAAACTGAATTTCCAAGCAGTGAATATAAGTATGGTTTCTATACTGATATTGAAACTGAAGAGTTTCCAAAAGGTCTCAATGAAGACGTCATCAGACTTATTTCTGCAAAGAAAGAAGAGCCTGAATGGTTATTAGAGTATCGTCTTAAGGCGTTTGCACTTTGGAAGACGATGACTCCTCCAAATTGGGCAAAATTAGAGATCCCTGAAATAGACTTCAATGACCTCTACTATTATGCCGCTCCAAAAAAGAAAGAAACACCAAAGAGTCTTGATGAAATTGATCCGGACCTCTTAGCGACATTTGAAAAACTCGGGATACCTCTTGGGGAACAAAAGAGAATCACAGGAGTTGCGGTAGATGCAGTATTTGACTCCGTATCTGTAGCGACGACTTACAAAGAAGATCTCGCAAAAGTTGGAGTAATCTTTTGCTCTATTTCAGAAGCAGTAAAAGAATATCCAGATCTAGTTAAAAAATATCTTGGAACTGTTGTTCCTGTTGCAGACAACTTCTATGCTGCACTTAACTCAGCAGTTTTTTCTGATGGATCATTCGTTTACATTCCTAAGGGTGTAACTTGTCCACTAGACCTTTCAACATACTTTAGAATTAATGCGAAAGATACGGGTCAGTTTGAAAGAACACTTATCATCGCAGACGAAGGAAGTTACGTTAATTATCTTGAAGGTTGTACAGCTCCACAAAGAGATGAGAACCAACTTCATGCGGCCATTGTTGAGCTTGTTGCGCTTGATGACGCTGAAATCAAGTACTCGACTGTGCAAAACTGGTACGCGGGAGACAAAGAAGGAAAAGGCGGAATTTATAACTTCGTTACGAAACGTGGAATGTGTGAAGGAAGAAACTCAAAAATTTCGTGGACACAAGTTGAAGCTGGCTCTGCTATTACGTGGAAATATCCAAGCTGTATTCTAAAAGGTGAAAACTCACAAGGAGCTTTCTACTCAGTAGCGCTTACAAATAACAAGATGCAGGCCGATACTGGAACAAAAATGATCCATATTGGAAAGAACACAAAATCAACAATTATCTCAAAAGGGATCTCTGCTGACCAATCTGAAAATAACTACCGTGGACAAGTAAAGATCATGCCATCAGCAACAGGTGCTAGAAACTATTCTCAGTGTGATTCGATGCTAGTTGGAAGTACATGCTCAGCAAATACATTTCCGTATATTGATGTAAAAAACAATACAGCTGTAGTCGAGCACGAGGCTTCAACTTCGAAAATTAGTGCGGACCAACTTTTCTACCTGCAGCAGCGTGGAATGGACATGGAGAAATGTATCTCGATGATCGTAAATGGATTTTGCAGTGATGTTTTCAAAGAACTTCCACTTGAGTTCTCTGTTGAAGCTGTAAAATTAATTGAAATGAAATTAGAAAATTCTATTGGATAATAAGGGCAAATAAAATGGCAAATTTAATTGAAGTTAAAAACCTACATGCAAAAGTCTCAGACGAAAATGGTGTAGAAAAAGAAATTTTAAAAGGAATTAACTTAGAAATCAAAGCTGGAGAAGTTCACGCGATCATGGGACCAAACGGTTCAGGAAAGAGTACTCTTTCCAAAGTAATTGCAGGACATCCATCATTTGAAGTTATATCGGGAGAAGTTAACTATAATATCAATGGAAAGCTCACTAACCTTCTTGACCTTGAAGCCGATGAAAGAGCAAAAAATGGAATCTTTCTTGGCTTTCAATACCCTATCGAGATTCCAGGTGTAACGAACTTTAACTTCCTTCATGAAGCATTCAATGAAGTATCAAAATCTCAAGGTGCTGGAGAGATGGATGAGAAAGCATTCAGAGAGTTTCTTGCACCAAAACTAGAACTTCTAGAAATGAGAGAGGAATTTCTATCACGTCCAGTTAACACAGGTTTTTCTGGAGGAGAAAAGAAAAAGAATGAAATTCTTCAAATGGCAGTATTAAATCCAAGACTGGCCCTGCTTGATGAAACAGATTCTGGTCTAGATATCGACGCTCTTAAAATTGTATCAAAAGGTGTTAATGCACTTAAGTCAAGATTCAATGCTGTTGTTCTCGTAACTCACTATCAAAGACTTCTTGACTATATTGTCCCAGACCATGTTCACGTTTTATACCAAGGACAAATTATTAAGTCAGGAGGCAAAGAGCTAGCTCTTGAGCTAGAAGAAAAAGGTTACGACTGGTTAATTAAACAATAAGAAATCGAGACTAAAATGAATATTGAAGAAACTTCAAAACAATATATCGAAGACCTCCAAGCAGTTGCAGGTTCGACACTTCAAATTGAAGCACTAGAACTATTTAAGAAAAGAGGCCTACCGACAACAAAGCAAGAGGACTGGCTATACACAAAGCTTTCTGATGTTCTACCGTCAAAGTTTGAAATTTGTAATCAACCAGGTGAGCTTGAGAATGTAAAAGTTGCTGGAAAGTATCAGATTGTTTTTGTTAATGGAGTCTACAACCAAGAAGAGTCTTTCTTCCCAGAAGATTTAATCATCGAAAACACAAGTGCAAATGATATTGATTCAAAAGATTGCATAGATGATGAAAAAGATACTTTTGCAATGTTAAACGGCGCTGCGACGACAAAGATTTTAAACATTACTGTTCCTAAGAACGTGATTCTCGATGATGTAGTAAGTATTGTTCACCTTAGTAATTTTGAAAATTCTTTTGCTACACCCAGAGTTCACATCACATGCGAGAGATTTTCAAATTCAAATTTCGTAGAAATATTTAAGGGACGTGACGGTTTAAAATACAACAACCTTTCAGTAACAAACTTCAAATTAGAAGACGGTGCGATTACAACACACACAAAGGTACAAACAGAAGGAAATAGTGCATTTCACTTTTCAAGTGTTAATGCAGAGATGGCCAAAGATTCAAGCTTTAACTCATTCACATTTACTACGGGTGCAAAGAAATCAAGAAATAATATCGATGTAAGACTAAAAGGAACAGGAGCGACAGCTTCAGTTGATGGACTTTACGCACTTCGTGGTGCACAACACTGTGATAATTTCTCACTAATTGAACATATTGAAGCTCATACAGAAAGCTCTCAACTTTTCAAAGGAATCCTTGACGATTCTTCTCGTGGAGTATTCACCGGAAAAGTTCTTATTTGTAGAGATGCCCAAAAAGTTAACTCAGAACAATTAAATAAGAATCTGCTTCTATCTAAAAAGGCACATGCTGACACTAGACCACAACTTGAAGTTTATGCAGATGACGTTAAATGTGCCCACGGTGCGACTGTTGGTCAAATGAGTGACGAAGAAGCTTTCTATCTAATGTCACGTGGACTTTCTCGTGATCGAGTACAAAAGCTACTCATCCACGCTTTCTGCGCTGATGCAATCTCAAAAATAGGCAATGATCAAATTGAAAAATTCTTATCAGAAGTTCTATTTGAATCATTTGAAAAAGATACATTCAAACACATGGAAGAAGTATGAGCATAGACGTTAAAAGAGTAAGAAATGATTTTCCTGAACTGGAAATTCTAGTTCATGGAAAACCGCTAATCTATCTAGATAATGCAGCAAGTACTCTGAAGTGCCTTCCTGTTATTAATGCAGTAAACAACCACTACTCTCACGAAGCGGCAAATATTCACCGTGGTGTTCACTACCTGAGTGAAAGTGGAACAATCAAGTACGAAGAAACAAGAAGCAGGATTCAAAACTTCATCAATGCAAGACATGCTCACGAAGTGCTCTTTACTAAAGGAACTACTGAGTCTTTAAATTTAGTCGCACAGTCATATGTCAGTGATTTTTTAACAAAGGGTGATGAGATCCTTGTTTCAACAATGGAGCACCATTCAAATATCGTTCCTTGGCAAATTGCTGCTCAAAGAGTTGGTGCAACAGTAAGGGAAATTCCAATCAATGATCAAGGAGAGATACTTCTTGAAGAATATGAGAAAATGCTCTCAGAGAAAACAAAGATTGTATCGATCTGTCATATTTCAAATTCTCTTGGAACAATCAATCCGATCAAAGAAATGATCGACATGGCCCATAAAATTGGATCAATTTTTGTCGTTGATGCAGCTCAATCAATTTCACACGAACCAATAGATGTTCAATTACTTGATTGTGACTTCTTAGCTTTTTCTTCTCATAAGATGTTTGGACCAACAGGAATTGGTGTTCTATATGGAAAAGAAGAGCTTCTAAATAAAATGCCTCCATACCAAGGTGGTGGAGATATGATCGATGTGGTTTCATTTGATGGAACAACATACAATGAGCTTCCGCATAAGTTTGAAGCAGGTACTCCGCACATTGCAGGGGGAATCGCTCTTAAATATGCTATCGACTATATTGAGTCTTTAAAGCTTGAATCAATCTATGCCCATGAAAAGATGCTTCTTGATTATGCAACAGAAGAAATATTAAAAATTGATGGAATTAAAATTATAGGAACTGCAAAAAAGAAAGCGTCAGTACTTGCTTTTTCAATGGCAGGAGCTCACCCTCATGACATCGGAACATTACTTGACCGTCAAGGAGTAGCAGTAAGAACAGGTCATCACTGTACTCAACCACTAATGAAGCGAATGGGAGTACCTGCAACAACACGTGCATCTTTTAGTGTTTACAATACTTTTGAAGATGTAGATGTATTTATCCAAGCATTATTAAAGGCAAAAGAACTTCTCTAAGAGAAGAATTACCAGGAATTTATATGAGTGATCTTGATATTTTTATTCAACCAACTCCAAATCCAAATGCACTGAAGTTTATTCTTGATAAACCAGTGAAAGATAACGGCTCATCGACTTACCGCACTCCAATGGAGTGTGGCAATAACGAACTTGCTGTAAATCTTTTTACGGTAAGGGGTGTTGACCAATTACATTTCTTTGAGAACGTAATTACAATTACAAAATTTAATTATGAATCATGGGATGAAATCGAACCCAAAATTATGGAAACGATTAACACATTCATGCCAATGCATAATTCTTCGTATGAAGAATACGATCCAGAAGTAGATAGAAGAAAGAATCTTTCTCCTGAATTACTTGCTATTGAAGAAATTCTTGATCGAACAATAAGACCAGGTCTACAAGGTGATGGTGGAGATGTTCAAACCCTTTCTTATGAGGACAATGTACTTCTAATCAAGTATCAGGGAGCTTGTGGAACCTGCCCAAGTTCAACGACTGGAACACTTGAAGCAATGAAAGCAATTCTAAGAGATGAATACAATCCAGACATCGATGTTTATATTGCACCAGAGTGGTAGGAGAGAACTCTCCTACTTTGCTTTCTCACAAAGTTTTTCTGATATTTTGTGAGCAAGCCTTACCATACCAGGTAAATCATTTATTTTATTTTTTCTCACTCCAAAACTAACAAATAAATTATTCTGATAAACTTCACAGGCGATTTTATTAGACGCATCGATGTAAGTAAGATCCTCCAATGCCTTTTCCAAGGTGATACTATCTATTGAATAGTCATTACTGGAATTGATTTCTTTTAACTTTAAATGAAATTCCTGTAGGCCATTTTTCGTTGGTTTCTCAGAGAAAGTTGACATAAAATGCTTCAATTCATCTTGAAATGAAGCACTCGCACTTGAGAAGAAGCTACAAAAAAGTACTATCTTAATTAGTTTCCACATTCGCGCTTCCCTCTTCCTTCTGTGACAGCAAGATCACCATCGATACCTCCGGTACCACCTGTTCCAGGAACATAAGAGGCAACTTCATTCTTACGTGAAGTACTCTTACTATTATAACGATACTTTAGGTAGTGACTAAAATAATTTTTAAACTCGTCTGTAGAAAGATCTGCGAGGGATTTGTTAACTAACTTCTTTCCTGTAATCCGACCATTTCTCCCCAGCTCTTCAACACGATTATGACTTAAGTCTTTAGCGAACAACTCAAACACTGTATAAATACCTTTTTCCCCACCATTGTACATCCAACGACTAAGTATTTTTGAAAACTCACGAACTTTATCTTTTGACATTTTCTTCTTAGATACTTTATTTATTTCATTCAACATGTATGTCGAATACTTCTTATTTTGTTGATACATAATCATTGAAATAAAAAAGTCTTCACTTGGATTACTTGGAGCACAGAGACGAATATTTTCCTGTTTTACGACATCAGCGTGAGTTTTTCCCTTATATGGATCATTATACATACGTTTTAATCCAGCGCAATTTGGATCGTTGCTCTTAACCTTATCCTGGAGATGTGCAAGCATATAAGCAGTTAGTCTTCTTACTGGCCGATCATTTTTTTCATAATTTTCATATGCAACTGACTCATTAAGTCTTTGAATTTTTCTTGCCAAGGAGTGATTGCGATCAATATAACTCTTACTCTCCCTAAAGGCCTGGTAGAAGTCATTGTAAGTCTTTGGAATAATCTGACCAATTCCAGTTGCAAATGTCGGACTTACCGCGGTTGGTTGAAAATGTGATTCATGATTAATTATTGGAAAGAACTCTTTGGGATCAACGCCTAAGCAACTAGCAGCACTTAAGAAGCTCTTCGCAAGGTACTCTGACGTTTTTCTATTCGCACAGGCACGAGGTCTTTTATCAGCAAGTCGACTGTAAAATTGGCCTTTGCTATTTTTAACACGTTCTCTTATTTTTTGTGGAATAACGTTCCCATGACTGTCTTTCTTGCATGAGGGGGCAGCATTATTCGCAGTTCCAGAAAGCATACTTTTACTAATACACTCAGTATAAGTATCAATAAGAGCACTATCAACATCACCAACTCCTGTTTTAAAATCTAAAATATTTGAAAGATAGTCATTAGGCTTTAGTGGTCCTTTATTTGTTTTAATCGTCTTATCACGGCAACTTTCATAGTCTTCATCATCAGCATATGTGTCATCAACTTCATTCGAATTATTGAGCTGACAATCAACCTCATCATACTCGACAGCTGTATTAAATGAATTATTACTCATAATATTTCCCGCTGTATCATTAAAGTTAATACTCAAAGCTCCGGCATTATTGAGCTCATCTAGTGCATTTGCATCAAGACGATACTCAAAGCGTTCACCATTTCTTTTAACGATATAGCTACCATTAGTATGCTTACCAACAATTTCAATTCTATCATTTGCATCAAAGCTATATGATTTCCCAGTTCTTCTACCAACTGCCCTTACCTTTGCACCATCTGGAAGTTTAAAAACAAGTCCTTTCTCTAGGTTTAAAATAGAGTTAGGATCTTCCACTTCATCAAGATTATCTATTCCCATATTTGATGGATATGTTGCAGCTAAGGTAGGAAAATCAGAGATTGCAAGTCTAGATCCTTGTGGTAAACCCACAACACTAAAACGACAAACACCATTTTCAGATATTGACGTTTTAACAACTGTTCCCTCTGGAATAGTGTCATACTTCCCAGGAACACTAATAATAGAAGTTGATTTTCTTAATTTAAAAGTTTTTTCAGATTTCGGACACTCTGTATTTGTATAGAAAGCTTCATCAGAAGATTCATCTTCTATCTCATTTTCTTTATCCTTAGGGAAAGAAAAGCGTTTAAAAAGTAAATCAAGAGCATCTTCATTTTGTAGTATTGTAGCAGAACTTGGTGCGACTTGTTTTTTTACAACCTTATCACTTATATACCCATTTAGTGTCTGATCACCAATAGCAGCATCTCCCTTAACACCACTTGCAGAAGATAAAACGCTAATCTTTCTCTTCCATCCATCCTTAGCCCCAAGCTTTAAGGTGTCTCCAGGCTGAAGAATTACTTTTTTCTTATTCGCTAGTTCTATTTCAATTGGAGCATTAACCACTAAGATATTTTCTTCAATTGCGGCAAGAGATTTTCGCTTCAAGTACCCTTGTGAAACAAGCTCATTGTAGCGATTGTTTCCTAAAATCGCGGCCCCTCTCTTGGCCAAGGGGTTGCTCGTTTTAATAATACGTATATGTCTCTTCCAATTCTCTGGGTCAAGTATCTCAATGGTATCTCCTTCATTGAGATATTGCTCATTTCCATCGATATACCTCACAATCACAGAACGATCGGAAGTAATAGTCATAACCTGACCAGCAAGTACTGAGAAATTTAAGAGTATAAATAGATAAAATTTAAGGAACTTCATTAGAACCCTATCGGCACTTGGGCCTATAGGGTTTAGAAAAACTTGATGATTTTACTTACATTGTGGAACGTATGAGTAAAGAAGACTTCCACCCTTTAACTTATTGATAAAACGTTTAACAACACCTTGAGCAACCGCTGGACAACCAAGGGTCCTTCCTTGTCTAACTGGTTTATCATAAACATAAGAAGCTTCATGAATGACAACAGCATTTCTTCTGACATCAGATGAACTCGCTTCAAGACCATTCAAAAGAAGAGCATTTGCAGCCTTTGTTCTCTTATACTCTCCGTATGCAAACTTAGATGAGTGATAAGTCCCATCAACTCTAATAAATCCAGGACGAGTCATCCCCCATCTTCTATGCTTTACTAGCCTCAATTTACGGGAAAATTTAGAGTGCATACAACGATCCAGCATCCCATCGTGGTTAATATCAGCAACAGGGAAACCTAACCTATTTCTTCCTGAACCATGAGCTACGTATTCTCTTTGTAGCTCACCCGTTTCCATATCCATGATGTAGAATCTCTTATTTCTTGAATTCTGCGAATAATCAATTATCGAAACGTAACGCTGGTTAGAGAATAAATCCAAATTATTATCATAATAATTGAATGTATCTTCAAGCGGAGTCGCTGGTACACCAAGAGAGACAAAGTGATCATACTTTTCTTCTAGGCTTAAGGTTGAAAAATTTTGAGTAGCTGCAAATACATTCATACTCAAGGCCATCATTAGTATTTTTATCTTTAACATCATGCATCAATAATCTCTAACTATATGATTTAAATCAATTAGCGGAAAATATTTCGCTTTAAGTATTAAAAATTCTCTATTGCCGCCGAAAGTAGTTCATGAGACAATACAAATGTTCGACAACTCAAACAACGAGGTAATCGTGATTATTCAAAACTGCAAGGAACTATTACAAGAGCTTGGTCACATCGAAAGCTATATCGAAGAAGTGGAGAGCCTGTTGAACACTTTAGGAATCGATTCAAATCGAGAGGAATTAATCGCTAAACTTATCAAGTCAAAATTCAAATCAGAATAAAATCTTCTTAGAGTGGGAAAATGATCCACCCTCCCACTCTTTTCAAAATCTTCTATCACTTTATTTACAGACTCAAATTTAATTGAGATTCTTTCTAAATGAAAATTATTATGACACTTATACTTGCGACAAATATCTACGCTGCAGACTTTAATTTCTTTGTATCAAAAATCCAGAGCAGCTGCTCTCTAGAGAATACTTTGATTATAAAGAAAACATTCCTTTCTCTCATTAAGGACTCTACTAACTGTAGCAATACTTTTAGTCAGGCCTTACTGGCTCAGTGTAAAGAAATCACATGCGAATCGGTATTAAATATTTATTTTGATTCACTAAATCATGGTTCAGGAAACGTTATTGGGGAAACAAATGAAAGCAATTAATATTATTTTATGCCTTTTGGTGGCATCGTCTGTATGTGCGACAACAATGAATGAAATTGACGAACGCCTAACGGATGTTGAAATCCATATGCTCCAAAAGAAAATTGACTTGGGTCTTGAGTTACAAATGTTTGGAGGTTATCTAAATAACGATAACTCAGAGGTGAGTAATAAGGCTTATCACGCAAAGATATTCAAAAATAATGTTCGCTTAAAGATGAAAGGTGATCTTAATAATGACTTCCAGGTGTATACTTCATTACAAATATCTCATACCTTCAACGACAATCTTCAAAGTGGTATTGATACAAATAACGACACATTAACACCTACGAATGGATCAAAACCTTATTTAAGAACCGCTTATTTCGATTGGAAAATTGCCAATAAATTAGTTTTCTCAGCAGGACGATTGCCAACAACATTTGGTCCACCAGAGCACCACAAACTTGGAAGGGGGAGACTTGGAACTTATCCACTAACGTCCTTTAATTTTCCTCTAGATGGAGTCTCACTTACGTATAACCCAATGGCTTCTAGTGATTGGAGTATAATCTCAAGGAGTATCTACGTACCTGCAACATTCACGGAGCCATCAGCCCCTTATCAAGGACTCTCGCTAAGCTCGAATAATCCTTCAACTGCAGCTAAAGGCCATGAAGGGTTTACGCAAATGCTTGAGATTGATTTTAATAAGAAAAATAGTTTCTTTGATTCTGCTAATACAATCTTTCAATACTCTTACCTCGAGCTTGGCTCCTTTGTTGAACGAACGGCACAATTACAACTTCTTCCAAATACAATTGATAGAAATATCTACCGCGTTTATGCCGACGGGAAAAAACTTTCACGCATGAAGATTATCTCTTACTATCAGGACTTCAATGCTATTTTTCAGACAAAATTTGATTTCTACTTTTCTTACATGAAGTCATGGGCAAATCCACTTTCAAACATTAAGGCGGAAGTACTTAGTGATGGAACAGGAGGCACTACTCCGGCAGGCACTCAATTCACAGTCGGCCAGTTTATCAAAAAAGGAGAAGCAGAAGGAACCAGAACAATATATGGATTAAAATATAACTTTGAGAATTCTTTCATTGGCGGAGAATTCTGGAAGACAACTGGCGTCCCTATTCCAAACGATCTTTATAGTGATGACCCAATCGCACTTGGTGGAATTTCTGGAGAATCTTACCATAGCTATTACACACACCAATTTTACAATAAACAAGTTTCTGTAAGAACGGGCTATGTGCATGTGAGAACAAATCGTGAATTCAATATATTCTCATACGTAGACAAGAAACAGAATATTAACCTTGCCTATACATCACTATTTGTTAGTTTTTAAATTACCACTCTCTTGGGAAGTAGTACTGATTCATTTTCTCATGTACACTTCCCTTTTCTGGTTCAAAACAATAAGTAAATTTACATCTCGCAGGAAGCGAAATCAAAATAGAATCTGTTCTTCCATTTGATTTCAGACCAAAATGCGTCCCTCTATCATGCAAAAGATTGAACTCCACATAACGTCCGCGACGGTGAAGTTGGAAGTTTTCATCCTCTTCTGTAAAAGCTTCATCTACGCGCTTTTCAACAATTGGGAAATATGAATTGATAAAGTGATTTGAAATCTCAGTAAACATCTTAAAATCGGCATCAATATCGCCTGAGTTAAAATGATCGTAGAATATTCCTCCAACTCCCCTCATCTCATTATTTCTATGCTTGTTAACAAAATACTCATCACAAGTCTTTTTCCATTGCTCATAGTGTCCATATGGAGTGCAAGCGTCTTTCCAAACCTTGTGAAAATAAGAGAAGTCTTCTTCATGAGGATAAAATGGAGTTAGATCTGCACCGCCACCAAACCAGAACTTATCCCCGGCACAAATCATGCGGAAATTTGCATGAACAGTAGGAACACGAGGATTTCGAGGGTGAATAATCAGAGAGATTCCAGTTGCCCACATTTCATTCTTTGTCGCTCCAATTTGCTTTGCGAACTCAGGGCTAATGGCCCCAAAGACCTCTGAAGTATTAACTCCAGCATTTTCGAAGATTTCCCCAGTAAAAGCACGTGTGATTCCACCGCCACCAGGGCTTCCCGCACTATCGACACGTTGCCACAAATCTTCTTGAAGATTAAGAGAGTTATCTATTTCACGCATCTTTTCAGTAATTTGATTTTGTAGATTCTTTACGTGATCAGCAAAGAGGTTCTTATATTGTTCAAGTGTATTTTTATCCATAAAAAATGGTCCTTAGTTATTAACTTTGTATAGCGAGCATGATAAGTATGGTCAAAATTAAAGAAATTCTAATGAAAACTAAAACAACCGTAATTATCGCTATATTTATACAGCTTCTGACATGTTTTGTACACGCTAGCGAGGTACAAATCGGGCCAACAGCCTCAGAGACTCAGGCCCAAGAAGAGATCTCTAAGCGTAATACTGAGTATTACTACACGTATGTTGATCGTTCTCATACTCGTGAAGAAAATATAAATAATATTGCCGGTGTTTATGGGGTAACTTGGTTACTATACCCATTAACACAGTTTTCTACAGTAAGAGAAAACGGATCACTTGCAAAGTATCGTAAGAATTTTGGAAAGGTCGTTTTTGACCAGGATGAACCATTTTGGAATTGGTTTGTTCATCCAATTTCAGGTTCTCAGCTATTTCTATTTTATCGAGCACGAGGATACTCTCGCTCAGAGGCACTGACGATGTCCTTTATTTCTAGCTCCCTCTTTGAATTTACAGTCGAGATTTATACTGAGCCAGCAAGCGTTCAAGACCTTTACCAGACTCCAGTTCTCGGTGCCGTACTTGGACTAGGAATTGAGAAGCTCTCTCTTTATTTATTAAATACAGGTAATCTTCTAGGAAAGATTATTGGACATGCAATCAACCCTTCAACTCTACTTTGGTACTATGAAGGTAAGGTTCGTGTGATCCCACAAATTGCACCGAAACAGGTAGGGTTAAATGTACAGATTGATCTCTAACCTACTTATCATTCTTGCTCTTCTTGTTGGTGCCCACAAAGTACTCGCCTATGAAAATGACTTCGCTCTAAAGGGTGGTTTTATTTTTGCTGAATCAAAATTTAATAAACTAGATGATGATGCTCCAGAGTACGAAGAACGTGAAGAGACAAAATCATTTGGTGTTCACACTTCTTTTTCATATACATGGACGAAAGTAGAAACAGGTTTTGAATCACGCATTACGCTTGGTAAAGAGGCGCAACTTAGCTTCTCTTCAAAAGGTGAAACAATTGAAGGACGAGGAAGTATTCGCTCAGTAGATATAACTCCTTTTGTTAAAGTGCGATCTAAAACTTTTCATTTCCCACAGAAAGTTCAAAGTTACTTTAACACATTAAATCTCACTCCATGGTACGCCTACTTCAAACTCGGACCATCCTGGATGATCCAGTCCGTGAATCTCGATAAGTTTAGTATTGATGCAGAACTTAGGGAGAATCATAAAATCTCATATGAATCGGTAGGATTTTCTCTTAGTATTGGTATCGAGGAAGATCTTACTTATAAAACTGAACACCCATGTTTCTTCGAAGTAAGTGTGAGCGCCTATGAGTCATATAAAGTTTCTCTTGTTGATACAACTGATTCAAAAGAAATTAATATTCTCGAACAAAGAGATGCAAAACAAGATATTAAAACATTTCAACTTATGTTTATCATTGGGATGACTTTCTTTTAACTCTACAGAGGAACAAATGGATAATATTCTTTACCATAACCCAAGATGTTCAAAAAGCCGTACGGCCATCGATCTTCTAAATGAAAGTGGCATCTCATACTCGATAAAAGAATATTTAAAAGAGTCTATGAGTCTCCAAGAGCTTGAATCTATTTTTAAAAAACTCAAAATTTCATCACCACTTGATGGAATGATACGTCTTAAGGAATTTCCCGAAACAGACTTCAATACTCTCTCCAATAAAGAGATTTTTGAATTTATCATCACCAATCCAGTATTACTTGAACGTCCAATTTTTGTAACTGAAAATACTGCTGTTATCGGGCGTCCAACTGAAGTACTAGCACGATTTCTTGCCAAATAAATTTGGGCCACTTTTCATCTAAAATGTAATTTTAGGTACTTGAATAGAGTCTAAAGAAAAAAGTTATAATGTCGAATAGCCAAAGAGTTTATTTTAAGACCTGGATACGACATGAAATCAATATTATTAAAAGCTTACACACTTTCTCTCTGTCTTCTATTTTGCGCATCTGTTAGTGCCGCTGATGGAGTTGCTAAGATCATGATTGCTAAAGGGAAAGTCCTTAACCTTTCAGATAATAAGGAACTTAAAAAAGGCGACTGGGTCAATGAAGGCGCACAAATTCAAACTAAGGAGCGAAGCTTCGTTAAACTGCTTTTCATAGATAAATCTGTTATGAGCCTAGGCCCAGCATCCCAAATGGAAGTTGCAAAATTTCCAAAAGATAAGGCCGGAGTTATTACTCTCCTTAAAGGCCAATTAAGATCACAAGTAACAAAGAACTACATGGAAATGGATAAGAGCAAATCCAAACTTTTTATCAAGACAAGAACTGCGGCCATGGGTGTGCGTGGTACAGACTTCCAGGTTAACTACAATCCAGAAAATATGAATACATCACTTATTACATTTGAAGGTGCTGTTGCCATGGGTGCAATCAACAATCTTAGATCAAAGATTATCAATCAAGATCGACTTGAAAAAATTGTATCTGATTCAACATCTGTTATGGTTACGCGTGGTAATTTTTCAGGAGTTATGCCAGGAATTGATTCTAAGCCAGTTGCTCCTGTAAAAATTAATCTACAACAGCTAAAGGCCCTTGAAAAAAATGATGGCTCAATTTTTGATGCAAAATCTTCAGATAAACCAAAGTCCGCAAAACCAATTTCTAAGAGGAGTATAATTCCTCCTGGAGTTAATAGTGCTTCATTTCAAGGAGCTTCTAAAAGTGAAGTTTTAAAAGAAATTGCTAAAGTTGATCCAAAAACTGCTGGAGCAATTAAGTCGGACATCAACAAAGAAAAAGTACAAACAACAACGACGCCAAAAGCATCTGCTGTTACGAATGCTAAATTCAAAGATGGTGGTCTAGTTAATACGAGTGTTGTTGCCTATATCGCTCCACCAAAGAACGCGGCCATTGACCCAATGACAAAAGAAGCAATTATACCTGTTGCAATGGGTAGTTTCGATGATAGAACTGGTGAATATAAGAATGATTACTTTGTGATTGATAATAACTTAAACTGGGTACCTGTTGAACAGAAATTAACAGATGGTGAACCAAGTCGATTGCCAGCAAGTAACGAACCAGCACCAGAAGCACTTCCACTTGCTCCTCCTCCACCAGTTATTGGTACATGCGAAAACTGTGATATCAAGCCTCTTGATATACCTCTTGATGGTCCAGAGATTGGAGAAATTGACCCTGATCAACTGACAGAAGATTCACTCGAGAAAGTCGAAAACACAATTGACCAACAACAATCATCAAGTACTAGAACTAAAGTAATTTTTTCAGCAGAATAAAAATCATGTCCGGGCCAGCTTGCCCGGACAATGTTTCACAATTGTCAAAAATCCCGTAACAGCTTAAAATTAAAATAACTATTATCGATTTTTTAATCTGATCGAACAGAGGAATGTTACGTTGAAGGGATTATTTTTTGCAGGTCTTTTACTGGCCAATTTGAACGCTTATAGTGCTGACTTATCAAATGTTTATAAATCACTTAAAGATGGTGAATATGAGAAAGTAATCTCATCACTCGAATCGATAAAAAGTACAGACAAGAAATTTTTGTCAACAAAGTTCTATCTTCTAGGTCTAAGTTATTCTCGTCTACAAAATTTTCCAATGGCGATTGCGAATTACAAGCTCGCTGTTTCAGAGGGGAATAATGCTAATGATCTTTGGTATGAGCTTGGTCAAGCACTCTACGCTGAAAATGAACTTCAACTTTCACGTAAGGCTTTTTTTAGATCAGCAAAAGGTGACTATAACAGAGCTCAGTCGAATTACTATATTGGTCACATCTCTCAACTTCTTGATGATCATAAGAATGCTAAAAAGTTCTTCGAAGAAATCTTAAAAGACCCTAAAGCGGAGCTGGAGATGCAACAAGTAGGACGTTTTCAATTAGCTGAAAGCTTACTACAAATGGCAAGAATGAAAGCTGACACAGCAACATACGTAGAAAAATATATTCTTCCTCAAATGGAAATTGCGCTTAAAACTATCCCAAAAAATGAAACAGCAAGAGACATCGAAAGAAGAATTGTTGAAATTCAAAAAGAATTTGGACTTGATCCAGCACTTATGAGAAACGGTCGCCCTCGCCCAGATAGTAAGCCTCAATATTCTTTTACACAAAGTTTTACATATGACAGTAATTTTACATTAACTAATGATCTTCCTGAAAATATATCAACGAGTAAAGATACATTCATCATCGAAAGTGTACTTGGAATTTCTACCGCTTTTGATTTTAAAAGAAGATTTATCATCAGACCATCTCTAGACTTAACTAAAACGTCTCATACAGATCGTGATAGTGCCAGTGTTTATGCAAGTGACGGCTATAACATCAATCCCAAACTAAGAACGAGTTATGAACACAAAGCATTCTCTGCTCCGGCTTCCCTACTCCTTGATGTATCTTATGAGTATCAAGCTGAGGATAGACTAGCGCAAAAGAGTGTTATCTTTAACAACCGAACAACAAGTTTCACAGTTGGTGAAAGATTTAAATATTTTCAAAAAGGTGAAACAACATTTAAAATTAAAAATAAATACTTTCGCTCATATAGCGAATCTCTTCACAACGACTCCGTCTCTTTCTCAATCGATCAGATTCTAATACACAACAAGGCCCTCTACGTAATACTCTTTCTGCACAATGAAATAAAGTATATAAATGCAGAATCTAACAACGTTTCCTCAAACACACTAAGATTTGATTATATCAAGCCAAACTTTTTCTCTAAAACAAATCTTAGCCTTGGTCTATCTAACACTTGGCAAACATACGAAGACACAACAAAGGACGAGGTCCGTGGAGTTGAGACAACTCTTTCAGCTAACATGAAACTCTCACGTCAGGTAAGGAAGTTCTTCAGCGTTGATCTCGAGCACATCTACACAAAGAATAGTTCAGATCTTGAAACAAGTAATTACTCAAAAAATGAGACAACATTAAGTTTAAACTTGAGCTTATAAGAAAATTTAAAGAGGCAATATGAAGCGATTAGTAAAGTATTTGGGGATATTCATTATCGTCATGTTCTCCGTTGTGAGTGTTTATCTCTCGATGATCTATCGTAGTATTCCTGAACAGAGTAGCCTCAAAGAAGTTTTTCTCTATACCACGTTCTTTGAAGATCGATTTTTTGACCTTAGAATGAAACAAACAATTGACGAGACTGTTAAAGACGATCGCATGGTTTTAGCAGATATTGACGACTACTCCAT
The DNA here is from genome assembly GCF_000447795.1 of Bacteriovorax sp. Seq25_V. Classification (NCBI taxonomy): domain Bacteria; kingdom Pseudomonadati; phylum Bdellovibrionota; class Bacteriovoracia; order Bacteriovoracales; family Bacteriovoracaceae; genus Bacteriovorax; species Bacteriovorax sp. Seq25_V. The sequence continues at coordinate 175,241 of NZ_AUNI01000014.1, forward strand.
TAGGAATCTAGGATCATGGCCAATCGACAGAAGTAACTGGGCGACTTTAATTGAAAAGCTTAAGCTCTATGGAGCAAAAATTATCGCCTTCGATGTTTTCTTCTCTGAGGAAAGTAAGACATGTAACGGTTTTAATCCTGACGATGAGCTAGCGAGAGCAATCGAAAGTTTTCATGAAATTCCAAACAATAGAGTTATACTCCCATACAACCTCGATCTTGCAGGTTCTGAAAATTTTGAAACAACACCAGAAGATCTTTATGGCTTCAGCTTTACAAGTAAAACTGGCGGAGAGGCCTATGAACTTTTACCTACGACTGTTTCAACTTCCGTTTATCCAATTAGGAAACTCATAGATGCTGAACCTTCATTAGGTTTTATTGAAGCTCGTGCTGATAAAGACGGTATTATGAGACATTACCGTGCATTAGCAAATATTTACAAAGAAATTTACGTTCCTTCATATGGCCTAAGTGTTTATCAACATACAACAGGAGAACTTGAAGAAGGTGCCGCTGAAAATGGAGTAAAAGGCACATCTTTGAATCTTTTAACACTTGATGAGCCGTACATTGAAACAGAGAAAGGAAAAGTATATCTCAATGAAATTGGAGAAACAAAGATGCGCTGGAGTGGAGGTATTCAAAAATTCCCACGCGCTTCAATTTATGACATCATCTCAAAGGCTGATGATGATCAAGAAATGCATGAAATGTTTAAGAATAAAATTGTCTTCGTTGGAGCTTCTGCTTTTGGTGCCTACGATCTACGACATACCCCTATAGACCCAATGCTACCAGGAGTCTATTTCCACATGAACTTCACAAAAATGCTTCTTGATGGAAACTTCCTACAACCATTCTCTGAGTCAGTTAAGTACTCATGGGCCCTACTTCTCATCTCTGTTTTATTATTACTATTAATCCAACTTCGAGAAAACCCGGTATTAGATATTTTTACTGTTGTAGTTATTCTAGGCTCAGTTTACTACTGGGATACATATTATCTCATCCCAAAGGGTTACGAAAACAGACTATTTTTCTGCTTTCTGGCTGTTATCGGTTGTTACTCATGGAATACATTCGTGCATTTCTATATGGCAAACCAAGACAAGGCCTTCTTAAAAAATGCTTTTGGAAACTATATCTCGCCAGAACTTATTGATGAAATGTATTCAACAGGAGAACCTCCAAAACTTGGAGGAGACAGTGGGATCAGAACAGCTTTTTTTACAGATATTCAGGGATTTTCAACCTTCTCAGAAAAACTTTCACCTACTCAGCTTGTAGAGCTTTTAAATGAATACCTCACGGTCATGACAGATATTCTCCTGGAAGAGAAAGGAACACTGGATAAGTATGAAGGTGACGCTATTATCGCCTTCTTTGGTGCGCCAATGCCACTTGAAGATCACGCCCGCCGAGCATGTATTGTTGCTCATCGTATGCAGATGGCCTTATTAAAATTACGTGATAAATGGACCGCCGAAGGTGATAAATGGCCAAAGATTGTTCACGATATGAGAATGAGAATTGGGCTTAATTCAGGGGAAATTGTAACAGGAAATATGGGTTCAGCTTCACGAATGAACTATACAATGATGGGCGATTCTGTAAACCTTGCTGCTCGCCTTGAAGAATCAGCAAAACAGTATGGAATTTTTACTCAAGTAGCAAAAGACACAGTTGACCTTGCTGGTGATGAGTTTATTTTTAGAGAACTTGATACTATTCGAGTTGTTGGAAAATCGGTACCTGTTACTACTTATGACCTACTCGGATTAAAGGGCGAAAGCGAAGCATTCCTAGAAGAGCTAGCAGAAAAATTTAAAGAAGGGATTGAAAGTTATAAGTCACAACAATGGGATAAGGCCATCGCAATTTTCACTTATACTTTAGAACTTGAATATCAACGCTTTCCGGATCTTAAAGGTGTTAAAACAAATCCTTCAGAAATTTATATCAAGCGCTGTGAGGACTATAAGAAATTGCCACCTCCACCAGAGTGGGATGGAGTGTTTACGCTAACAAGTAAGTAAAAAAAAAGGCCAGTTAACTGGCCTCTTTTATTTTCTAGTAATTTAAAATATCCCTCATGGCATTTAACACAAGGTCTGTGTTTGGAAGAATTGCTCTTTCAAGAATTCTGTTAAATCCAACAGGAGTATATGTAGAACCTACTCTCTTCACAGGAGCATCAAGGTGCTCGAAACCTTTTTCATTAATAAGAGCAACAATCTCTCCACCAAATCCACCAAATACTTTATCTTCGTGAACAACTAGACACTTATTTGTTTTAGCAATTGATTTTAAGATTGCTTCTTCATCAAGAGGAACAAGTGATCTTAAGTCAACAACCTCAACACTTGCACCTGTTTCAGCTTGAAGTTTTTCAGCTGCTTCAAGTGAGTGGTGAACAGTATTTCCATAAGTAATAATTGTTAAGTCAGAACCTTCTCTTCTAACTTTTGCTTTTCCAAATGGAACTTCAAAATCATCAGGAACAACTGACATTGCTTGTTTTGCATTATAAAGAGATTTTGGCTCAAGATATAAAGTTGGCCCTTCAGATCTCATTGATGTTCTAAGAAGACCAGCAGCATCGTCTGCAAATGCAGGACACACAATTCTAACACCAGGAATACCCGCAAGGTTACCTTCTAGGTTTTGAGAGTGGTATAGACCTCCTCCAATATATCCCCCGGAAGCTAGTCTGATTGTAACATTTGGAGCGAAAGCACCATTTGATCTCCAGTAGTCATGTGAACACTCAAGATATTGCTCCATTGCCGGCCAGAAGTAATCTGCAAACTCAGCACCCTCAACAACAACTCTAATATCTTTTCTGAAACGAGAGAATCCATTTGCCGTACCTAAGATATAATCTTCAGCGATTGGCCCGTTAAATACTCTCTCTTTTCCAAATTCTTGTTGCATACCTTTAGATACGTTGAAGATACCACCCTTGTCTTTGTTGGCCATATCTTGTCCCCAAATAAAAGTATCTGGGTTATGTCTAAATTCAGCTTTTAAAGTTTCATTGAGAGCATCAATGAACTTAATTTCCTCTCCAGTTTCATTATGAAGACCTTCTGGGTATTTTGTTGACTCGTACGCTGGTGCATATAAGAAGTCATAAATAGATGCTGGATCTGGATTTGGAGCTTTCATTGCAAGCTTATGTCCTTCTAGCATTTCTTCTTTTTTCTTTGCATCGATTGCATCAAGTTCTTTAGCTGTAAAAATTTTGTTTTTAATTAAAAGTTTTCTAAATGCTGCGATAGGATCTTGAGCTGCTGCTTCTGCTCTTTCTTCCTCATCTCTATAAAGCTCATGCTTATCAGAGTTCGAGTGCGAATGAATCCTTACACAACGTGCGTGAACGATAACTGGCTCACTCTTTTCTAAAGCAATTTTCTTCGCTTCAGTCATTGCGTTCATTGAATCGAACATATCTTTCCCATCACAATGGATGATGTGAAGATTTAAAAATCCAGTGAAGTTGTTTGCAACAAATTCGTTAGCTGTTTGATCACATTTTGGAACCGAGATACCATAGCCGTTATCTTGGAAAACAAAAATTGCAGGAAGTTTCTCACGAGAAGCACCGTTAATTGCTTCATATACATAGCCTTCAGAAACTGAAGACTCACCTTGAGAAGAGATCGCTACACCTTTGTGGTTGTAGCGATTCATTGCACGAGCAACACCAACTGCATGTAATGGGTGGTTCCCTGTACAGCTTGATACGTTGTGAATATTCCACTCAGGCTTTGCAAAGTGATTAGACATGTGACGTCCACCAGAAGCAAGATCTGTTGCCTTAGAAATCCCGTTTAAGATAACTTCTTCAGCAGTAAGACCTGCAGATACTGCAGTCATCATATCTCTATAGTATGGAAAAAGATGATCAGTTTCACGATCAAAAATTTGTCCAATAGCTAACTGAATTGCATCATGCCCTGCACATGGAGCGTGATAAGACCAACCAATGGCCTGCTTTAAGTAATTAGGTGCCCTGTCATCAAGTAGTCTTCCAAGAATAAGAAGTTCATACCACTTCTTTAATACTTTCTTGTCCGTAGACTTTATCGAATAAACATTCTTAGGCTTAACGATTTCTGCCATAAATACCTCAATATAATCATTAGTTTATATTCAATTTTGAAGGGGCATATTTACACACTCTACACAGATTGAGAAGTAATTTAGAACATTTCAGGCCAGATAGTTTTTGAACATGAGTAATAAATGTGACCTCAGTTGCCAAAATAGAAAAAATGAAGTACTGCTGCAGCAATCATAAGACAAGGAGAAGAGATGAAGAGATTGACATTATTGCTTGCTGCATTATTTTTAGTGACTTCATGTGGAAGCGACAGTGACAACAATACTGCGCAACAAAATAAATATATTGGTATTTCTGGTCAAATGTCAGCTGAAGGACAAGCACTCCTCTCTGGTGCCTGGTGTAGGGAGATAAATGCTAAGCTTTGCGATCAAAATAACACATGCGACGCAGAGCCAGCTGTCGAGAAACTAAACTTTCAAGCGAATGGAAAGTTAACACGAGAAGTTCAACTAGATAATTATTCAGACCGTTATGAATCAACAATGGACTGGGTATTAGTTGGAACAACTCTTGAGTTCAAAATGACAAATGGAGAAGTTATTCAAATGACAGTAAGCATTGTTAACAAGTGGACACTGAGGTTTTCAACACAGGAAGCGGGTGCCTATTTCCAAGCTTGCGACTAACGCGACACTTAGGAAAAAGCCTCTAACTATTGTTGTCAAAAAAATGCACGAGGAGTAAACTAAGCCATCTGAACATTGGAGTTTTAGTTGAAGTTTTTGATCCCCCTCGTGCTTTCATTTAGTATTCTTGCAAAAAATATCGAATATAAAATCTCTTATCCTCACGGACTTTTTAAATTTGCCCTGACGGTTGGAGGGAGCACCCATGAGTCTCTTAAGCTTTACAACGTCGCCAAAGAAAAGAATTTTTTTGAAGCGATCGATCAAGAGGAGCTAAAAGACCTCCAAGAGGCCATCTACTTTTTAGAAAAGAGCTATCCCCTAGAGATTGGTAATAACTACTCACAGAATTTAATGGATCTCTATACGATAAGAAGCATTCAAGCAATTGACCTTAATGACTTTTATGAAAGGGCAATTGGCATTCTCCCTCTTCAGATTGAGAAGAGATTCTTTGATATATTAAGAAAAATTGAACCATTTTATAAAAAAGAAATATGGAATAATTCAATGTCTCCCTTATTGAACGTGAGACGTTCATTCGATAAATTTTCTGAAGAAATAAACCTCGATGAATTCTTCCATACATTGAAAACATTCTACGGCTCTTCGTGGCCAGACACTCAAAAGTTCTATGTTGGTCTGCACCCAATACCAGGAAAAGACGGACATACCACGGCACAATCAATTGGTATCGTCGAATCTGTTGGAGTATTGACAGAAGGGACTGATCTTCATGATCGTTTTGGAGTCATTATCCATGAAATGGCCCACTCGATTTATAGCGAACAAACAACTGAAACAATTGATCTTTGGAACAAGTGGATCGATGGGACAAGTTCAAAATATATTAAAATCTTAAAGGCAAATCTAAATGAAGCTCTAGCGACAGCAATTGGTAATGGCTACGTCTATGAAAAGCTTAGTGGCATAACTGACCAGACCCCATGGTATAACGACCCTGTTATTGAACCAATAGCAAGGGCAATGTTTCCACTAGTTAAGGAATACCTTAATCAGAAGAAGGCAATTGATGAGCAATTCTTCAAAAAAGTTACTTTAAAAATTGAAAAAGAAATACCATTTATCAATATGGCCTATGCCTCATACTTCAAACAACTTGCTTTAGTTTCAGAGTTGAAGGATATTTCTCCACCCAAATTAAGAAATATCTTAAGAGAGAACTTCCATTCGAATAGTATTTATGGACATCGACGAATCTCAAGTGAGTTTTTAAAAAATATCACCAAATACAAAAAAGAATCTCACTCTCTAGTATTAATCTCAAGAAATAAGAACTCTTTCAAAAAGATAGATTCTTTCCTTGAGAAAAAAGATAAACGAAAATTTCAAAAATATATAAAGAATAAAGACAAAACATTTTCACTTGTTGACAGCAAAGGGAATGGTTATTTCTTTTTTGCAGTGAAAGATGAAAATGATTTTCGATCTGAATTAGAAAAGCTAAGAGAATTAAAATACATCAAATAAGGAGTCAGAATGCCAGTAGCTAATTACGAACAGTATTGCCAAATGCTAGAAAAGGCCCAAAAAGAGGGTTACGCTTACCCAGCGATTAATGTGACATCAACATCAACTGCCAATGCTGCTCTTAAAGCTTTCGCAGATATGAAGTCAGATGGAATCATCCAAGTTTCAACAGGTGGAGGTTCATTTGCATCTGGTTCTCTAAAAAGTGAAGTTCTTGGAGCAATTTCTATCGCAGAACACGTACACACAATGGCAAAGCATTACGACATCTGTGTAGCACTACACACTGATCACTGTCACCCAGAAAAAGTAGACAGCTTCCTTATCCCACTAATTGAAGAGACTGAGAAAAGAAGAGAAAAAGGACTTCCTAACCTATTCAACTCACATATGTTTGATGGTTCAGTTTTAGAAACATCTGAAAATATAAAAATGAGTAAAATGCTTCTTGAAAGATGTGCAAAATCGCAAATCATTCTTGAAATCGAAACAGGTGTTGTTGGCGGAGAAGAAGATGGTGTTAACAACGAAGGAGCGCCGGCCGACAAACTTTACACATCACCAGAAGAGATGGTTGAAGTTGCAAAAGTTTTAAATCCGATTGGTAAATATATGTATGCGGCTACTTTTGGCAACGTACATGGTGTATATAAACCAGGAAATGTAAAACTTAGACCAGAAATTCTTAAAAAAGGTCAAGAAGCCGTAGCAAAAGAGATTGGTGGTGGTTATCAACATCTACTCGTATTCCATGGAGGATCAGGAAGTGAACTTAGTGAGATTCACGAAACTCTTAACTATGGTGTAATCAAAATGAATATCGATACAGATACTCAATATGCTTATTCAAGAGAAGTTGTAGACTATATGTTTAAAAATTACGACAGCATGTTAAAAATTGATGGCGAAGTCGGAAATAAGAAATTCTATGATCCAAGAGCATGGATGAAAAAAGCAGAGGAAGCAATGGCAAAGAGAATTGCGAATGCTTGTAAAGATCTTAAGTCTGATGGTAAATCAATCCTGCTTTAAGTTAAGAGATTGGCCAGCATAGCTGGCCTTTTTTTATTCGTCTGCCTCCGCAAGCTCCCAAATTCGAAGGATAATTTGCTCCAGATCATGAACAAAGAATGGCTTCAAGAAAAATTCTGTAACGACTCCTAATTCTAAATACCGCTTCTTATCAGCAGGATTATCACTTGAAGTTAAAATAAAAACAGGAAATTCTTTTAAAACCATCAAATTCTCGACCAAGAAATTATAAGAAGTGGAACCAGCGATACTAATATCAAAAATAAAAACACTTCTACTATTCTCAAAACTTCCATACTGTAGAAGGGCCTCGGTTGTCATATGCGCAACATATTCTATTTTTATATCTTTTTTTATATGAATATTTTCTATCGCCTTTTTAAAAAGGAGCTGATCGAACTCATCATCTTCAATAAAGTTATAAATTCTTACTTCTTGATTGCGATCCAAAAGCTGGCTCCTCCATCATTATTATTAAAGAAGCCGTAACGAGAATCATGTAATTCAGCAACACGCTCTACAATAGCAAGCCCAACACCAGTCGACTTCTCTTTTGAATAACTTTTAAATATCCCGAAAATTTTGTCTTGTATATCTTGAGAGACTCCATCTCCACTATCCTCAACATAAATAATATGTTCACTCGGAGTTTCATAATAGTTTATATTAATATACTTCAACTCCTTATTAGAATTATTAAGAGCACGAATTGAATTACTCACAAAATTTTCAAAAACAAGTGACATCTGAAAAGGAATGCATCGTACGTTTTTCTCTGACGGAACATTGAAATTAAATGAGATCAGGGGGTTTTCCATTTTTACTGTGTTAATGAATGTATAAAATAATTTATCAAGAGGTGTTTCGATAAACTTTTCTTTCTTCAAGTTTGCGACTTTCAAAATCCCTTCAACTAGTTCCCTAGCTCGTTGACAACTTGAATTGATGATCTCAACATACTTTTGCCTTTCATCTGGTACTTCTAAATCCTTTAACAAGAGATTTGTAAAACTCGATATATGCCTAATTGGGGCTTGCAAATCATGAGAAATAAAATATATAAACTCCTCAAGATCTTTAGTTAACGCTTCTAGTTCTTGATTTTTTTCTACAAGAATTCTCTCCTGTTTGGATCGTTCTGTATTATCAGTAACCATAGTAAAGAAGCCTTCAACTTTGCCATGCAAGATATAAGGAAGATAAGAAACATTAAATGTAACGGGGCCATTTTCAGTCTCTAAACTAGTTTCAAAATTAACCGCCTCTCCGGCCAATGCCCGATTGATATAAGGAAGAATATTTTCAAATAAAGAAGGAGGAAGAACCTCCTTAATAGAGTGGCCAATCATTTGCTCGACACTTTTCCCCCACGTACTCTCATATGGCTTATTTACCAGTAAATACTTTAAGTTTTTTGAAACAATAGAAATGAGCGCAGGTACTTTATTTAAAACAAGATTAATCATTGCCTCATTTTGATCATGGGCATCCTGTAACCTTTTAGCTTCTGTCACAATTTTAAAGATACAAATCTGGTCTGATTTTCGATGAACTATAGTGACTTTGATAAATTCTTCATTAACATTATAAACGTTATCATTTATGAAGTCTTGCCCATTGATATCGAATTTATCCTTAAATAGATCAGTGCCAGCATCAGCAGGAATAGGACCAAGAATGGTTTTAAATTTATCAGAGAGGTGCATATACTTAATTCTGTTCAAACTGCTGTCACAAATCATATAACCATCTACAATTTCATTTAAAATCGTCGAAAGCTCGTGTTCATCTTCAATTGCCAAAACATTAAAGTCTTTAACATCCCCAAGTCTTTTAAGCATTCTCGAGGCATACACGACCGTGGCAAGGGAGATAATTGCTGTTGCCATTTTTATGAGTCCAGTCGTGAAATATATGGGGAGCCAAATGGAAATAACCTCTAGAAAATGGGTAAGACCACAAAAAATGATAAATAGCTGAAATAAACGGAAGATGAGAATATTTGACAAATCTCTTCTCTTTGCTATGAAATTTTGAATGGCCAAAGGAATTAACATATAAGCAATGAATATCAGGGAATCTGATAATGCATGTAATGCTAGTATATCCTTCCTCCAAAGGTAACAAAAACCATGGGGCATGAAATCTGGGAGATTGTACATATTAGACATCCATATTAAAATAATATTAGTTTAATCATAACAACCCTTCAGACAAATGAGAAGAGAAATGAACGTGCTACTAATTGAGGATGACAAAATAGATCAGCTCCACCTGAGAAGTATCTTATTAGATGCCTACCCAGAGATCGAGCTCTCGATTGCTGAATCGATATCAGATGCAAAGGGCTATCTCGATCAAAACAGATATGATCTTATTATGTCTGATTACTATCTAAATGAGGAGAGCCTCGACTATCGAATGCTCAATAAACTTAACTCAATTAATACTCCTGTGATTATCACTTCTGGTCGCCTTGAATACGAGTTCTCCAAAACATTTAATAAACTCGACCATATTACTTTTATTGATAAATTAGATATTAATAATCGAACACTTCAAACAGTTTTTACAAAACAAATAAATGGCGCCAAGAGACAAATAACACTCATGCATGATGCCGAATTATTGAAGAAGAAAGTTGAAATTCTCGATCTCTTTACAAGTGGAATAAGTCACGATCTCAAAAATCCATTAAACTCTATTATTGGACTCGTTGATTATCTTGAAAAAGAACTTGCAACAGACGAAGAGAAAGTTGAAGTTCTAAATATTATAAAAAGATCTGCTCACGATATAAACGAAACTCTCAACACCTTACTTAACTACGTCAAGCTTGACTACACTTGTGAAACAGATGATTCAATTACATCTAAGAAGCATATCCAAACAATATATGACGAGGTAAAAGGTCAATTCTCTAAGAGTGTCGTTAACTTTAATATAAATGGCAATGCTCTAATAAATGCTCCTCAAGTGGCTTTTGATATTATTTTCAAAAACCTTATCTCCAACTCTATTAAGTATAAAACACCAAACAGACCACTTGATATCACCGTTGATATAAGAGAATCATATAATGATGGTGTCACAATTATATATAGTGACAATGGTCTTGGATTTACTGAAGAAAACAAAGGAGACATTTTTCTTGCGTTCAAGAGGCTTAATTCATCGAAAGATACTAAAGGACATGGGATAGGTATGACATTAGTTAAAAAGAGTATTGAACTATGTCACGCAACTATCGACTATGAGTCAACTCCAGGAGTTGGTACTACTTTCTATATGAAATTTAGCAAATAAAAAAGGGCACTCTCTGTGCCCACTTTAACGACTAAGCTAATGTCTTAGAGACAATCTCGTAAACGTTTTTAGATAATCCGTCGATAGCAATGATTGTTTCAAGTTCAGCTCTAGCAACTTTCTGAAGATCGACTGGCATCTTCTTAAGGCCTTTAAATGCACTTGCTAGTCTAGAAGCAACCTGAGGGTTAATTTTATCAACTTCCTTAATTTGAGAAGCAACAAACTTAATCCCTCTTCCACTTTCATGATTAAACTGAGCTTTATTACCTGCAAAAGTACCAACAAGTGCCCTTACAAGATTAGGAACTGTCTTATCATAAACATCACTTTCAAGAAGCTTAAGTACTGTTTCATAAGTTGAATCATCTTCGCTTCCAGCTTGAACGCCAAGCCACTTTTGCATAACAAGAGTCTGGTCTTTAAATCTGCTATAAAATGACTCAAGACATTCTGCTTTAGAAGCTAAATTATTGTGTACAATAACTTTTAAAGCTCCTAGTAAGTCTGTCATATTCGTTGCAGCCTTGAATTGCTTCGAAGCAAATTCATTTGCCTTAGAAGATTCACCAAGATAAGTTAGACAAAGATTTTTAAGCTTTCTTTGCCCCATCGATTTAGCATCAACCTTAAACTCCCCTTCATTACTTACAATTGAATTATAAATTTTAATAAATTCATCTTCATATCGAAGAGCGAGGTTCTTAGTCATTGCATCGATTGCTTTCTTTGATTCCGTATAAGCATGAATTTCTTGATCTTGTACAAGATCACTTATGCTTGGTAGAGTTAAACAGAGAGACTTAAAGTCATCATCAATTTTATCATCCGTAATAATTTTACCAAACGCTAACGCAAATTTTTCTTCAACGTTAGTAGAGCCTGTCTTCACCATCTCTTGCAGAAGTTCTTTTGCATAAGTCATAAATGATTCATAACGATTAAATTCATTTGAATCATTTGACATCAAGAAAGCTAAATCTTCTTTTGTCGTATTTGACTTGATCTTAACAGGAGCAGAAAAATCTCTATTAAATGATGGTACGACCTTTTCGGCCACCTCTGTAAAAATAAACTCTTCTACTTCATTTTTAAGGTGAACAATCCCTCTACTGATATCTCTTTGATCTGCACGATCTTTAAGTGTTAAGAAATGATCTTCTCCATTCGCTTTAACAAGCCCAAGCTTGATTGGCATATGAAATGGTTTTTTCTCAATCGTTTCACCACCTACTTTTTCACATGACTGCTTCACTGATATTTTAAACTCTCCAGTGGAAATATCATGAGAAAAGTTAACATCCAGTTTTGGAGTTCCGGCCTGGTCATACCATAGTTTGAATTGTGAAAAGTCATAATTTCCATTTGCCACACTCATTGCGTGTACAAAGTCTTCTGTTGTCACAGCACTTCCATCAAAAAGTTCAAAATACTTATCCATCCCCTTTCTAAATCCTTCAGGACCAAGGATTGTATATATCATACGAATGACTTCCGAACCTTTTTCATAAATTGTACTTGTATAGAAGTTATTCATCTCAATATAAGATTTTGGTTTAATAGGGTGTGCAGTAGGCCCAGCATCTTCCGCGAATTGGAATCCACGTAGTCCATTAACATCATTTATACGACAAACGGCTCTCGAGTTTAGATCTGCCGAGAACTCTTGGTCTCTAAATACGGTTAGACCTTCTTTAAGTGTTAACTGGAACCAGTCACGACAGGTTACTCTATTTCCTGTCCAGTTATGGAAGTATTCATGTCCAATTACCGACTCTATCCCGTAGAAATTGTCATCTGTTGCTGTTTCTTTATCAGCAAGAACATAAGCAGAGTTAAAGATGTTTAGACCTTTATTCTCCATCGCACCCATATTGAATGAATCGACTGCAACAACCATGTAAATATCAAGATCATATTCTAAACCAAAACGGTCTTCATCCCACTTCATCGATTTCTTTAAACTCTCCATTGCGTGGTGACATTTACTCTCATTTCCCTTATCGACATAAATTCTAAGATCAATCACTCTTCCAGACATAGTCGTGAACGAATCTTGAACCAGGCCAAGATCCCCCGCAACCAATGCATAGAGATAAGCAGGTTTCGGGAATGGATCATTCCATACTGCGAAGTGCTTTCCATTATCTAGTTCTCCACTCTCAATAAGATTTCCATTTGAAAGAAGAATAGGACATTGTTTTTTATCTGCAATGATTTTAGTTGTATAAACTGAAAGGTTATCTGGTCGATCAATGAAATAAGTAATACGTCTAAAACCTTCTGGTTCGTTTTGAGTACAAAAAATTCCACTTGACTTATATAGGCCATCCAAAGCCGTGTTAGCTTTTGGGTTAACTCTATTTTGAATCTCAAGTACAAAGTCAGTTGTTGGTAGATTGGAAATAGTCAGTGTTTCATTAGTAAAGACTAAGCTATCTTTTGCTAGTTCTTCTCCATTAATTTTTGCACTAATAAAAATTAATTCTTCACCATCAAGAACCAGTTTCTCTCCCGCATTCTTAACCTTTACATCCATTGTTGATTTAACAAGCGTATCCTCATCAGCAAGAGAAAATTCTAGATAGATTTTCTCAATTAAATAATGCGGCGCTTGATAATCTTTTAGATATTTTATTAATGGTGCTTCATTTTTCATTTTATCTCCTCAGTATGCCGGATTTATACATAATTTGAGCAAATTTGTCACAACTTGATACTAAAAAAAAATGGTATATCATATTAATTGAAGGATTATTTATGAGTGATGCTAATAAAAAGTACTATTTCACGCAGATTGATCAGGAGGAAGTGAAAAGCTTTCTCTCAAAAGCCGTTAAAGATAAGCAAGTTGCTGCGATTTGGCAAAAAGGTCAAGACAAGGACGCGGTAGAAGAATTCGAAATATTAGGATTCGACGAAGTATCGATGCGTCTTGATCTAGGATTTAAAGCAAGCCTACTGGCTAAGATTACTGGTTCAAAGAACAAGGATTCAGAGATTCTTTTAAAAATTACATTTGGCTCACTCTATATTTTTACAACTTCAATTCTAAAGTTTGATAAAGAAAAAGACTATTATACAGCTATTATCGATCGCGACATTTTCAAGTCTCAACAACGTTCCAACTATCGTCTTATGGCAAATCGCTTTATTAAAATTCAATTTAAAATTGATAATGAAGTTTTTGATGCTCTCGACATCTCTGCAGGTGGAACGAGCTTCATCGTCCCAACTGAAATGAAAGAGCGCTTCCCAAAAGAACAAATATTTCAAGGATGCGTTCTTAGACTAGCAGGTGTGAACTACACCATCCCAGAAGCAAAAATTGCGGGAACTTGGGATAGCGAATTTAAAGATGGAAGTGGAAATATAGTTGCTGGATTAAAAATTGGTATCTCATTTGTAGACCTCCCAAAAAAGATTGAAGAGGACCTTTTCCTTTCTATTAACACTGAAGCCCGTGGAGAAGAATTAAGAAAGAAAGCAGCTGCCGCGAAACAAGGTTAGATTTCTTCAAAAGGCCTGTGACATTTTGAATCACTTACAAATTTTAATGGATCAAGGTTTAGCTTCTTAGCAAGAGAGTCTGTTGCGTTTAAAAGGTAATACGCTTCTTCTTTAGCGAGTGCTTGGGACTGCTTAGAAAGCTTTTCAATCCCAGAGTAAATATCATTTAAACGGCTTGGGCAATCAATTTTCATCGTTGTGATATAAGCATCAATATGCGCGAGAAGACCGGAATTTAAAATCTCTTTATAGGTCCTATCGTGCCAACCTGGATTATAACGAGAGAGATGAACTGCTGCCCTATCAATATTTTTTTGCCCAATAAGATAAAGGTAGTACTTCTCTAAAAACTTTCGAAGCCTTGGATGATTGGGAATAAATTCAATTAAACTAACGGCCAAGGAATACTCTTGCTCCTTTTCGATAATCTCAAGTAATCTATCGAGATACCTATTCTTTAACTCCCAAGAATCATCTGATTTAATTTTTAAAAGAAGAAATGTTCTTTCACTTAAAATCTCTTTAAGCGAAGCTTCATAGGCTACGACGTAGTCGCGACAATCTCTTGAATTACAATGATAGAGCCCAAGTCCAAAGGCATGAAGATTTTTACTTGAAAGACTCTTTAAAAACAATTTCTCTTCATCTTCGTTTTTACTTACCTTTGAAAGTTGGCCAAGTAGATGAAAAGTATTAAAACCATCATAAGAATAAAGACTTTCAAAATGTTTTTTGAGATATGCACGCGTTTCATTGACACGAGAACTTTCTAAAAAAATTGGATTTGAAAGATCTAAGGCAGTACATGTCTCAAGTTTCATACACTCAAGACCAGTTCCAAGACCACTGTTAATTTTATTAACTGCCTTGCCCGCCTCCAAGCGCTTTAAAGAAGGCACGACAATCCATCGACCAAAGAGGCCTATAACAAGGAGAACAAAAAAGAGATTTTTATTGATCATAATTCACTAGATAAATGTTTCAATGCCTCTTTAAATTGTTGACTACTTCCTGTCAAATGAGTAATTTTAACAATCTGCCCAAATAGCAAATATTAACATAATAAAATCGAGTGGTTACATGACTTTAGAATTTAGTGGTGCTGGAAGTAAAATATTAGATACTGCAAACATGCTTAAAGAAAAGGATCTTTATCCGTTTTTTAGAGCAATTGAAGACTCAGAAGGTACAGTCGTTAAGATTGGTGGTAAAGATCAGATCATGATCGGTTCAAATAACTACCTAGGTCTAACTCACCACCCACATGTTAAAGAAGCAGCTATTAAGGCAATCGAGAAATTTGGAACAGGTTGTACTGGATCAAGATTTCTTAATGGTAACCTTAATATCCACGAAGAACTCGAAGAAAAACTTGCAAAATACTTAGGGCATGAAAAAGCGATCTGTTTCTCGACAGGGATGCAAACAAACCTAGGTGCTCTATCGGCAGTATGTGGACCTAAAGACTGTATGCTTTTTGACTCAGAAAACCACGCTTCAATTATCGATGCTTCAAGATTAGCTCTTGGACCAACGTTTAAATATAAGCATAATGATATGGAGTCTCTAGAAGAAGCTCTTATTTCAAATATTAATAGATTCAAAAAAGTATTCATCGTTGCTGACGGTGTTTTCTCAATGACTGGTGATATCGCAAAACTTCCAGAGATGGTTGCTCTTGCTGAAAAATATGGTGCTTATATCTACGTCGACGATGCTCACGGTATCGGTGTGATGGGAGAAAAAGGTAGAGGAACAATGCACCACTTTGGTGTAACTGATAAAGTTGATCTTAACATGGGAACTTTCTCAAAATCTTTTGCTTCAATTGGTGGAGTTCTTTCGGGTTCTGCGGAAGCGATTGACTACATCAAGCACATGGCAAGATCATTTATGTTCTCTGCTTCAATGCCACCTTCTGCAGTTGCGACAGTAAGCGCGTGTCTTGACGTAATCAATAGTGATGACACAATTCACCAAAGACTATGGAGAAACGTTGAATTCATGAGAAATGGATTTAAAGAAATTGGTTTCTATACATATAATTCACAAACACCTATACTACCAATATTCATTGGCGATGACGTGAAGGCCATGATCGTAACGAAGTTCCTAGCTGATAACGGGGTATTTGCAACTCCTGTTATTCCACCTGCGGTACCAAAGGGTGAAGCGCTTATTAGAACAAGTTATATGGCATCTCATAGTATTGAAGAACTTACTAAAGTTCTTGATATTTTCGCCCTTGCGAAGAAGGAATTTGATATCCCATCACATATTGGAGAATAAATGACGATCATTGTAGAGAAAGTTGACGTATTAAATAATAAGCAACACAAGAAAAGGTTTATCGACCTCCCTTTTACTCTCTACAAAGAAGACAAGAATTGGGTTCCACTTTTAAAAATGGAATCCAATAAAATGTTCTCTGCAAAACATCCGTTCTATCAAACAGCGGATGTTAGTTTCTGGATCGCTATCAAGGACGGTGTTGATGTTGGTCGTATTATGGCCATAGTTAACAAGAACTATCTTGAATTCCATCAAGATGAAACTGGTCACTATGGATTCTTTGAAGCCATCGATGATAGTGAAGTTTTCAATTCTCTTTTTAAGGCATCGAGCGAGTGGTTAAAGTCCCAGGGACTTTCCAAAATGCAAGGACCATTTAATCCATCAACAAATTATGAAAGTGGAAATCTAGTTCGTGGTAATAATGAACGTCCAGTATTAATGATGCCATATAACCCAAGCTTCTATGAAAAGCATATTGAAGCACTAGGATTCTCAAAAGTTAAAGACCTTCTTGCATACCATATCGACAGCCAATTCCAAATGCCAGAGATCATCACAAAGATCGCTGATCGAGCAGAGAGTAAGAATAAGATTACTTACAGAACAATTTCAAAGAAAAATTGGGCACAGGAAGCTGAACTGATGTTTGAAATTTATAATGATGCTTGGGAAAAGAACTGGGGATTTATTCCAATGACTCGTGAAGAGTTCATGGCCATGGCGATGGACCTTAAAACAGTAGCAGATGAAAAGCTGATCCTCTTCTCTCTAGTTGATGGAGTTGCAGCAGGTTTCATCGTCGCTCTTCCAGACTTCAATCAAGTTCTGCATAAGATCCCTAATGGAAAACTGCTACCAACAGGTATTTTTAAAGTAATCAATGCTAAGAAATACATGACAGGAGTTAGAGTAATTACAATGGGAGTAAAGAAAGAATTTAGAAAGCTTGGACTTGAAACAATTCTTTATCACCGTTGCCACGAAAATATTAAATCTTATAAGCAATATAAAGATATCGAAATGAGTTGGATTCTTGAGGACAACCTCAACATGAACAAGCCACTTATCCGCATGGGCGCAAAACCATATCGTACATACAGAATTTTTGAAAAGGATCTTTAGTGAAGATTCTCGTTACTGGGGCCACAGGTTTTGTAGGCTCCCACCTCACAGATCTTCTGACATCAGAAGGTCATGAAGTATACTCTCTCGTTAGAAATCCTAAGAAAGCGGCAGAATTTCAAACCCAAGGTCATATTGTAGTAGGAAATCTCGATGCGACAAACACTCTTGAATGGATTGATGTTCTACCCGAAAATCTAGATGCTGTTATTCACACGGCCGGAGTTGTTCACTCTGTGAACCCAGATGACTTCTTTATCCATAACACTAAAACTACGAATAACCTTATAAACCAACTTCATAAGAAATATGCTCACCTACATTTCACATATATCTCTTCCCTCGCTGCAGCTGGGCCATCAACAGGAGAAGAAAAATGCGAAGAGCATGATAAGAGACCTGTATCAAGCTATGGACGCTCGAAGCTTGAAAGCGAATATCATCTCAAAGAGCTTTCAGGATGGACATATACAATCATAATGCCGCCAATGGTGATTGGTCCAAGGGATACAGCTGTTCTAGATATTTTCAAAATGGTTAAGTCTCGCTTCGTTATTGGACCAGGGATTAACTTTAAGAATAAAAAATATAGCTTTATTAATGTCTTTGATCTAGTTGATGCCATAAAATATCTTACCATTGAAAAAGGCTCTGGTAGTTACTTCATCTCTCATCCAAGAAGTATTACATTTGTCGAGCTTATCAATGCGATTAATAAGAATATGGGGATGAAGAGATTATTCTTTATTCCTATTCCACACCCTTTGCTAAGAATCGTTGGTAGAATTTTGACGATTTTTCCTGTCGCCTCAAGACTGACTTCGGATAAAGTTCATGAGCTTGTACAAGAAAACTGGATCTGTTCACCGAAACGTTATTTGGAAACAACAAATCAAGTCATTAAATTTGACCTTGAAAACACAGTGAAGATGACACAGGAAGATTACGAAGCACGCAAGTGGTTATGACTTCTTAAAAAGTCTCTTCAATACATACTCTAGGTCTTTTCTCTTCAAGGGTTTCGAGAGAACTTCATCAAATTTTTCATGAAAGATCTTTAAGTCTTCTATAGTTGTAGATGCCGATAAAGATATTACAGGAGGAAGTTTATCAAACTCTTTACGAAGCTCGGTCACGACTTCAGTCCCATTCATCTGTGGCATAAGTTGATCCATAAAGATAATATCAAACTGATTATCAGATATCAGCTTTTCTGTATTGAGAGGATTTTGTTCAAGGACAACATCAATACCGACTTTTTCTAGTGTTGCTCTCATCATCTTTAAGTTTATCATATTATCGTCGACAACTAAGGCCTTCTTACCTTTCACGATAGAGATATCAAATTCTTCGACCACCTTTATATCTTCATCTGCACTAAGTTTTACATTTTTAAACTTAAGTTTAAAAGTTGTCCCATGCTCGACTCTCGAGTCGAGCACAATACTTCCACCAAGAATTTTAGTATAGCTATCAACGATCGCAAGTCCAAGACCTACTCCCGACTCTGTCATCACGTCTTCATCTTCAACTTGCTTAAATGGATTGAATATAGTGAAAAGTTTGTCCTCAGGAATCCCCCTTCCTGTATCGGATATAGTAATTTCCAAGTCACAGTAGTAAGCATCCTGAATCGTCTGATCAATTTTAATCTCTACTGTACCCCTTGGAGTAAACTTAAAAGCATTACCAACAATATTAGATATAATTTGTCTTAGTTTTACACGGTCAAAAAGAACTGTTCGATGCTGAAGGTTGGTAGTTAAGATAAGCTTTACGTATTCAGTCTCTTTAATCTTATAAAGTCTATAGATATCTTGGATCATATGTTCAAGATCTGTTTTAATCTGAACAACTTTAACTTCTCCTTCTTCAATTCGAGAAAAGTCGAGAATATCATTAATAATTTCTAAAAGGTTTTCACTTGCATCACATACGGTTTGGACCTGTTCAAGAATCTGTGGTTCTTTGACTCCTTCTTTAATTATATTGAGAAAACCAATAATGGCATTCAAAGGTGTTCGAAGCTCATGTGACACGTTGGCAATGAAGTTTGAGCGCATTTTTGCTAGCCTCTCAGCATCTCTCTTTGCTTTCTTTAAAGCTTGCTCAATCTCTTTTGTATTAGTGACATCAGTTCTTACAGAGATAAATTCTTTTATTTTCCCATGATCATCAAGAATTGGGGTGATTGTAGTATCAACCCAGTAGTGACTTTCATCCTTTGCCTTATTCATAATAATTCCATGCCAAACTTTCTTGGACTTTAGGGTGTCCCACATCTCTTTAAAAAAATCTTTCCCATGGAAATCAGAGCGGACAATATTATGATTTTTTCCAATTAGTTCACTTTCTTTAAACTTACTTGCTTTCTCAAAATTTTCATTCGCATAAGTAATTACCCCGCGAGTATCAGTTTTTGAAATAAGTACGTGTTTACTCACTGTTTTAAAGAACTGTTCAATTTCAAGATTCTTTTGCTTCAATAATTTATTCGTTGCTTCGATACTTTCTCTAAGTTTACTTTCTTCATAATTGTAGAAAATATAGAGCAAAATAAAAACACCTAGCAGTAAAAATATCTTCGTAAAATTTTCATTCAAGAGGTTCTTACCTCGATAGGCCTCATCAACATCTACTTCAGCAGCAATCCCAATCCCATAACGATCAAGCCACCTCCAAGCTCCAACAACAGGAACTCCTCTATAATCTCGATACCCCTCAAAGTTTTCTCCATTACCAAAATTAAGAGCACTTCTCACCATAAGTGTAAATTCTGTTTTTTTAAATTCACGATTTTGTTCTTCAATTAAATTTTTTCCAGGATCAAATAGACGAAGTTTCAAACCAGATGATTCGTTCATGCCAATTAACTTAATATCTCTGAGGTGATCATCAAATCGAGAATCATTTAAGATGAGGCCACTTCCATCAAATGCATAAACCTCTCCACTCTCACCCATTTTTGCATAATCAAAGATTTCTCGTAACACACGAGTAGGATCGTAAACGAGTACAACTAGTCCACTAAATGTTGATGTTTCATCATAAATCGGAGCTGCAATAAACATCTGTTTATAGCTACCACCAACATCAATAGTATTGATAAATGGTTTTTGCAAGAATGGTGTTTTTGTTGATCGAGCATTATTCCAAAAATCAATGGAAGATGCATATAATTCTTGTCCAAGTGCGTTTTCATCCGAAGAGAAAATGATTTCTCCATTGTCATTTAGCACTATGACATCAAGAAGATACTCACCTATCGTAGCTCTAGAAATCTTGCTTTTAATCAATGCTTTAGGATTAGCAACAATTTCGTAAATATACTCAGAACTAGCAATGGATTGAGCTTGAAAGTATGACTTCTTTACCCAGATATCTAACGCCGCAATTGTTGATTCGAGCTTCGAAATAGTACTCGTTCTTAACTGATAGGTTGAACTCTCATGAACAAGCTTAATAGTTGATGTTGAGATACTTACAATCAACGAAATTAAAACAAGTGGTAATATATAATTGAATATAGCCTTCTTATATTTCACGATAATCCTAGCAGTTTTTAATAACTACGTATCGGAGAATCATTCTTTGGCATAAATAAAATGACTAGAAATTAAAAGAAATTGCAGGACCAATTACACCACGGTAGTTAATAACCGAGAATTTTGCTTCCCTTTCGAAGATAAATTTATAGAACGGGTGATTGTGCTTATGCTTGCCTGCTGCTCTTACGCCTTCACTGGCAAAGGCCGACAGCCAAAATGCTCCAACAACATCAGAAATGTAGTGTCTTCCTTCTCGAACTCTTTGCATGGAAGCAAAGTACGTTAGTACTGCAGGAATCGTTGCCCAGTATGGACCGTAAAACTGAAGTGTTTTAAAAAATAATGTACTGTAAGGGACGATATGACCACTTGGAAAAGAGTTCTTTCCTCGAAAAGCAGTTTCCCAAAAGCTTTGTTCTTCTTTATATGGTCTTTCATGACTTGGAATATAGCTAATTAGTCCAGTTTCAAGAAGTGTAAGGTACATTGTGGCCAGGTATTCTTTAGCAAATTGAACTGTCTTAGTTCCACTTACACTCTCTTGAGATTTTCCAATATAGTAGATACTAATTGGAACAATTGGAAAGTTAAAGGCAATACCAAGATCTCCTGTGACATCATAAATTTTTCTTAATTTTTTTGCACGTTGATTATCACTTAATCTCTGATCATGCTCAAAAGAATAAGCTGTAGTCGCCACAGCTGGAAGTAAATAAAAAGCATTATTCACTTCTCCAAACTGCATATAAGAGCCTTGATAAAGTAATTTGATACTTTCCTTAAGATCTTCATACTCTCCCTTAGCAAAACAGAGAGATGAAATAAGAACTAGCAACAAGTACTTCTTCATTTAGTAACCGGCCTCTTTTTCTCCAGAGACTGTTCTAAAAATATAATCCCAAAGAGGAGAACTTACACCATACTTAGCTTTCTCATGTCTAAAATGATGTTGTAAGTGATACTTCTTTAAGTAGCGCCCTACCCTGCCAGTCATTTTAAAATGATGAGTGGCATAGTGAATATAATCATAACAAAGGTAACCAACAATGAAGAAGGCCATGAAACTTTGGTGATATCTTTCAGGAGTAAACATTCCAAAGAAGTAGTAAAGTAGACCAACAATTAAAATTGCTGGAACAGGTGGCATCACAAGTCTTGTCGGATCATTTGGGTCGTCATGGTGAAGACCGTGGAAAAGAAAAACAAATCTTTCAGTTAAAGGACCAATTGTTGGCATGTGAAAAACAAAGCGGTGAAGAACATATTCAGTCAATGTCCAAATTACAATCCCAGTAACGAAAGTTAAAAGAAACTCAAGTCCAGTTAAACCGTAATTAACGTGAGACATATACAACCAGTAACCTGTTACGGGAGTCCAAAGTAATAGTGGAACTATTGGATGCACATGAGTCATGGCCTCCAGAATAGGATTCTTAAAAATTCTAATTGATTCATATTTTTTCATCGATTTCACCTTGTATGTGAAGGAAATTAATATAAAAAGCACCCGTTGTAAACGAATCAAAATCAGTTAGTAAAATGAGTGAAATTAATATATAAAAATGCCAAACTCAAATTATTAGGAACTGCTAAATGCCAAAATATATTATCACACTTCTTCTTTTTTCCTTTTTAACGCACTCCGCAGAAAACATTAAAATTAGTTCATTACTTAATCAATCAGAGCTTTCTCAAATCAAAAGTGGTGAAATGATTATTAAAAAGAAAGAAATAAAAGGTCTTGTTTGGCCAGAAATCACATTCTATTCTTATATTCCTGCAACAGCACTCGAGTCAGTGGCCATCTTCTACGCTCTAGATCATCAGCGCAATTATATTCCAAACCTTATCAAGTCAGAGGTTATATCTGAAGAGTCTCCTACCCGCGTAATTGTGGACTATGAGCTCAAGCTGCCTTGGCCACTAAGCAACAGCAAGTATAGACACGGACACGACCTAGAGGCCTCTAAAGACCTCTCACAATACAAAGTAAATTGGTGGATGATAAAGTCCAGCAATACAGAGAAAGTTGAAGGCGATGCTACCTTTGAAAGTTTTGAAGGTGGAACAATCATGAGATACAGATCTCTAGTTGTGCCAAAGTCAATTTTTGCCAATTTTGTTGAGTCTAAAATGGTTGATGATGTTAAAAGTTCACTTATGGCGACAAGTAAAGAGATCTCAAGAGTGAAAAAGCAGGACAGAAGCCTCCTTTTTAAATACGTTTCATTTATTGAGAACGCTCTCAGCGGTAAGTTTTCTTACTTTGTGAAAAAAAAATAATTTTTTTTAATAGTTGAGCGATTTTTGCACACCCTTTAAATACTCACTTTTTTGAGTATCCGACAAATTGTCTCAACGGACTGATAGCAGCTGTAAGAAAATTATTCTTTTATATTTTCGAAACATACCTTATGATTAATTTAAGCAGAGACACAGAGAACACAGTCGGCGTTCAGGGAAAAGGATTTTTCAAGGACGTCGTTTTTTTTTAACTACTTAGCTCATATTTCCGCAATAGAATCACAAAAATAGCTTCTCAACTTAAAATCAAGACTTCTTAATAACAAAATATTTTAACGGTGTAAGAATAAAAAATATTTCGGTCTAATTAGTCCCAATATCTTCAACAAATGGCTTCCACTGGCCCTTCCATTCATTCACAGATGCATAGACAAGGGCATTAGAATCTGGATGTACATCAATCGCACAATAGGTCAGATGTTTTGTATCCTGGTGCATTCCCGCATCGATTGAAGGGATTGTATTCCAAGTACCTGTATTGAAGTAATACTTACCTTCAGGAAAACGTCTCCATTCTTGTAAGTGGGTATGTCCCATGACAACAGTATGAATTGTAGAGTCTCGTTTCAATATACGACGGGCCATCTTTTCATAACGAGGATAAATTGTGATTTGTTTTAAGATTTTTAATGAGGTCTTAAAGTTCTTATTTTGTTTTGTATAGTAATCACCATAAGTCGTTAAAACATAATTCACACATGTCGTAAGAATTTTCCAGAAGAATGCTGTATCGTGAAAAAGACACCACTTTATATAAGAGGTCATAGGTCTTACTTTATCAATATATGGTCTTTCTTTTTTTAGCTTTGGAAGAACATTGATACAAAATAATGATCCCCAGGGGAAATTTAGAATTTGCTTTCCTTGTGGTCCACGTAGAAAAAAGTGACTCATTGGAACAGTATTTATGGCCTCAAAACGATGACCATGTTCGATGTGAATTCCATGTCTTTTAAATGTATGACAAAAGTGAACATCACCATCAACAAGCTCAGAAAAGCGTTTTTGCGCGCCTTCAAATGCCATTCCTGAATCATGATTTCCAATAACAAAGATTACTTCTTTATTTGGTGCCTTGAGAAATTTCTTAAGACCCTTAAAGAACCGAGGATGACCAATGGCCACAGTATTAATTTGTTCGACGGTCATATCTTCTGTAACAATATGAGTGAAAACACCTTTGGTATCAATTTGAATGAGGTTTAAAATATCCCCATTTAAAACAAGAGTCACTGGCTCTAAAAAATACTTATCGCTGGAAAAGTAATCACAAAACTCATAAAGACGATCATCCTCAAAAAAATCTTCAAGAATATTGAATTGACCGTTTTGGAGAAACTTTCCTTTACCTAAATGTAAATCAGAGATAACCAGATACTTCATTGAGTAAGCTCTTCATCAGAAAATAACTCACCTGCGTGACAGACTTTACCACGACCAGATTGCTTGGCTTTGTACATCATCTTGTCGGCCATATTAACGATATCTGTTTTAGTCTTGGCATCGTGAGGAAAACTTGCAATACCTACAGAAACACTAAGCTTAAATTCGCACGAGCCATTTATCCCATCGTTAACAAAGAAAGTTTCTTCTTTGATATTTTTTAAAACACGGGCCCCAACAATTTTAGCTTCTTTATAAGTGGAAAGAGGAATAATAAGAACAAACTCATCTCCCCCATAGCGGTAACAAAGATCTTCATCACGAACCGTGTCTTTGATAATTCTAGAGACATCTTTTAACAGTTGCGTCCCTACCAAGTGTCCATGGCCATCGTTTACTTGCTTAAAGTGATCGATATCTATAAAAATCACTGAGAATGGCTTCATAAATTTATCATACTCTTCAATCGAAGAGTCGATATCGAGTACAAATTTACGCTGATTATAAAGACCTGTAACATCATCAATGTGGACAAGTGACTTTAAGGTATCTGCTTCTTTATAACGGCTAATCTTTGTTAGTGTCGTCTTTAAAAACTGAATTAGATAATTAATGATGTGGGCGGTAATCTCTTCAGAGATTTTAAAACAGACAAAGAAGTCTTGTCCTTTAAACTCTCCACAGTTTAAAACATAATAAAGGTTTTCACCTTCTTTTTGAAAGATAAATCCTTCTTCATCCTTTGCGGCCAGCACAAGAGAAGAAAAAAGAGAAAGTTCTCCTTTATCGTAGAAGATCTCTTCCTTGCCTTTATTCCAGTAGTCTCTAAGCTGTGATTTTTTCTTTTTATTACGAGAATATATTAGAACAGGAGTCGTTCCAAATTGAGTTTGCCAAAAGTTATCGAGGTACTCAAACAAATGAGCGAGATCATCTACATCTTCAAGTTTGCAGATAAATTCAAGTACTTTCTCGTAATGAACTGTAATATTTGTCACAGGCTACCTATTATACATCGATATCTTTTGTCAGATCATCGATATCTATTTCTTCTTCTAAGAAATTTAGTGAATTGCGAAGTGTTCCAACAACCTTGTTAAGTTTATCTTCCAAAGCTGTTCTATCATTCATCGATTGTCTCTCTCGAATCGTGATATTCTCCATATTAAATTCTAAAGCATCAATTTTTCTCTTAAGCTCAAGAATCTTGAGATCCCTACTCTTCACTTTAGAATCAGCATCCATCGTCGCCAACTCAAGTTGACTTTCAAGCTCTTTTTCACGCTGTTTAATTTGATTAAAGTCGATTCTAACTTTATTTCCAAGTCTTTCAATTTCTCTTTGAAGGCTCTTGTTCTTTGCTTCTAATACTTCACGTTTTTGTAAAAGAAGTTGGTTTTGATGCTTAAGTTCTTCAAGCTCTCCAAGATGTCTTTTCTTAAGGATTGAAACTTCAATTCTTAATTCATCAATATCGGATTTCAATGAAAGATTCGTTCTAGTTAAATTATCTTTCTCTTCCTCAAGTGAATGGATTTCATCAAGTAAGTTTTTACGATCATCTTTTAATTCATGAATCGTCACTCTTAAATCTAAAAGATCTGAAGAGTTCAACGATGACAAAGATGCTTGCACATTTTCATCTTCAACGCGAACACGTGCAGGCGATTGCTTCTCAGTAATGACTGTTTTATCTGAGTCTGAGCTTCCTATTAGCTCACTGACATCATACTCACCTGTTGAGCTATCATCAGAGGCCAATGGCTCAGGTCTCTTTACTCCAAGTAGTGTATTGATTGAATGATTAAAAGTATCCGTTCCAATTCTTCCTAATGATTCCTCCCCAAGGTCTTCATCATCAAGTTCTCCCATAATATCTTCTTCAGGAATATCTTCAGATAGATTTAGAGAATCCAGCGACTGAAGAATTGTCTTCTCTGTCGACTCCCCAATATCATCACCTGTCTCATCATCGAGATCATCTAATTCATTATCAGCATCAAGAGACATATCTCCAAGATCATCAAGATCATCAAGATCATCCAGATCATCGAGCTCACCGAGGTCACCTAAATCACCATCGAGATCGTCGAGTTCCTCCAGATCATCAAGGTTATCGAGGTCATCAGAAGATGCTTCTAAAGAGTCCTCTTCCTGGGACTGAGTTTGTGCAGGCTCTGTGGTAACGTCTTCCTCAATTGAGATATTCTCAATTTCTGAAGCATCTTTTACAAAATCAAATCCAGAGTTGGAAACATCTTCGAGATCGAGATCACCTGCGCTTGACGCCTCTGCTGCGGCATTTTCAATAGTATCCCCGTCTGAACTTAAAGACAGTGAAGCTGCATCGAGCTCTCCGAAATCAAGACCTGAATCGTCTGCAGCCGCTGCTGGTTGACTTTCGTTTGGTGTATCATCGTCTTGAAGCTCTATACTTATATTCAATGAAGGCTCAGTGCCAAGATCAATATCTCCATCTCCAGATGGAACGTTGATTTTTAATCCATCATTTTCATCGTCACTCATGGCCAATTCCTCTGATCCAAAAACTCTATCAACTGCTTCTTGAAGTCTCTTGTTTTCAGCAGTATTAAAATTTACTTTTTCACCTAATAAAACATTTCGATTGATTAAAGCTGTACTCTCGCTAGCACTCTTCATATTGACGAGTTCTTCTACTTTAGAATAACTCTTTACAAATGTATCTTTTGACCAAGCTTCTACTGGAAAGTCTTTATAATGATCTTCGTGAATAAATACTTTCCAAATATTGTGGGCAATAAAATCTTCAAGGTCGTCGAGATTATCTCCATGGCCTTCAGTAAGAATTAAAACATCAATATTATCGGGGTTCAAGGCAAGCAAGGCCTCAATATTATCGACGCAAGTCAGCTCGTACGATAATTCGTACTCCTTCAAAACTTGCTGTGCGTCAACCATGACAACATTCATTATGTCCTCTCCTGTCAGCTATAATGATACATTAACTCAGAAAAACAGCCAAGTATGGGAAATCGTGTCTATATAATTAATTTCTTCCCTTGAAGAGTTATGAGAAAATAGTCTAAAATAGGATTGGACTAATAATTAGGGATTTAATATGAAACTTTTAACAACAATATCACTGACATTACTAACACTTAGCTCAAGGGCCGAGGAATATTATCCAAAACCTTTATTGCGACTTGGGACACATTTTTCACACCACGTCCTAATTGCTGAAAAGTCGACACATTCACTCTACCTTTATGAGAATAAAGATGGACTACCTCATCTTTTACAAAAATACCAAATGGCGACAGGAAAGAAAGCTGGGGATAAAAGCTTTCAAGGTGATCACCGAACTCCAGAAGGAATCTACCACTTCACTGAGTTTTTAACTCACCAAGAACTTCTCCAAAGAAATGGAACACAAGGAGAGATCTACGGAGTAGGTGCTTTCGTTATGAACTACCCTAACCCAATTGATGTTTATGATGGAAAAACTGGTGGCGGTATTTGGTTACACAGTACAAATGACGAAACAAGAATCGACAAGGGCCTAGACTCGCGTGGCTGTATAGTTGCTCACAATCAAAACTTAATTAAGATTTCAAACTATATCGAACTAGATAAGACAAATATCGTTGTTGTTCACGATCTTCACTACCTTTCAAAGCAGACTTGGCTAGCTGAAAAGCAAAAACTTGAAACAGCAGTTTCTGACTGGCTAGATGCATGGACAACAGAAGATTTTGATCGCTATATTTCACACTATTCGCCAAGTCAGTTCAAAGATCCGACGAGGGGAACTTATAGTAACTACAAAAACTACAAGAGAGCTGTTTTCGCAAATCCAGGAACTCCAACAATAAAAATGAAAGAGCTATCAATTCTTCAAACAAACGACTATGCAATTGCGACTTTCATCCAAGATTATACTTCAAATACAATTCAAGATATTGGAAAGAAAATTCTCTACCTAAAAAAAGACCAGTACTATAACTGGAAAATTGTTGCAGAGAGATGGAGTAAAGTTAACGATTTCGCACCTAATGAAGTTGCTTTTGAACCTTCAAAAAGATTCTTTGAATCTGAAGATCCAAAACAAATTTTTACAAAGGCCTTGAATTTGACTCAAGATCAAAGTAACCACACTAAGAACTAAGAGTTAAATAATGTCACAAAAAGACCAGGCCATTAAAGACGACAAGATTTCATTTATTGTCTACGAAGAAAATACTATTCCTTACTTCAAGCAAGTAACACCAAAAGTATACAAGTTCTTCGTTTACGCTCCGACAATCTTAACTTTCTTTGCGATAGCAGTTGTTATCGCATCTTTCTTTTACACAAAGAATGTTGAACATTTTATCCGCTCTAAAGAACCTGAGATAATTAAATCCCTAAGAACGGAAAATAGTCTTCTTGCTGAAAAAGGACAAGAGCTTACTATTCTTAATAAACAATTAACAAAGAAACTTGCTCAAGGGGTTTCAGATACTCCCCTAGCTGGTCAGTTTCTAATTTCTCCAGTGGCAGGACAACAAGACCTAACGAGTCCAGCGAAAGTGAATATTCAAGATATTAAAGTTGAAGTGAATAATGATAAAGTTTTCTTTCGCTTCAATATTGTTAACGTAACTCAAGATGGATCAAAGCTTTCTGGTTACATTCACATATTTACAACAGATGGAAATACTTATCAGAAATACCCAACAGCACAGGAAGAGCTAGATAATTTTTCTCTCAAATATAACGAGGGTGAATCATTTGCAACTTCAAGATTTAGACCAGTTGAAGCAATCTTTAAGAAAATGGATCGAAGTACTCTTATTTTTAAAATTGTTATCTTCAACAGAATTGGAGACCTGATTCATCAACAACAATACAAAGAGGTTGCAAACTAATGAATATCAATGAACAAACATTTTGCTTCCTCGGTAAAGATTCAGTTATCAGAGGAGAATTAATTCTCTCGGGAGAAGTTCACCTCAGCTCTACAGTTGAAGGTGATCTCACACTCAAAACAAACCACACCCTCTCAATTGAGCCTCATGGAAAAGTTATAGGGACTGTGACAGGAATCAATATTGATATTTATGGAACAGTTACAGGCGATATCAATGCTTCTGGGACGCTTCGCATTTTTCCATCTGCAAAAGTCGAGGGCAAAATCTCCGCAAAAGCGTTGATTATTAGACCAGGTGCCGTAGTTAATATGACGGGGCACACTGTTATTACAGAATAAAAAAAAGACATGCATTTAGCATGTCTTTGTTATTTCCATTAAAATTTTAATACTTAGAGAAAATCTTTATAATCATGAACTTTAACAGTCCCAAGCTTTTTAAGGTCCTTTAAGAGCTTCTTCTCACCCAGAACTAAGATATCCATCTCTCCAACAGGGAAAACTTTTGAAATTGTGTCCTTAACATCTTGTGCCGATATAGGGTCAATATTCTTATTAAAATTAAAAAGGCGATTATAACCACTACCTAAGTGATCAAGAAAAAGGATTTCAGACAGAAAACGTGAACTGCTTTCAAATTGAAAGGGATAAGCTCCCTTCATACTATTTTTTACACGCGTAACTTCAGCGTCAGTAATATCTAGATTAGTTAGTAAATCGTTCACCACTTTAATCAGTTCAGTAGCAGTCTCTTCCTTAGTAAATGTTCTAATGAGAGAACGTCCATAATCTTTTTGCCCACCAGCAAAAGCACTTACAGTATATGTAAGGCCTCTCTTCACTCTTAATTCATTCATCAAAAGAGATGTAAAACCACCACCAAGAAGGTCACTTGAGACACTTAATTTTTCAAACTCTTCAAACTCTCCACGTCCAAGAAACTTACCAAATACCACTTGAGCTTGATTTGCTTTTGGAACAGTTACTAAATGAATTGTTCCCTTTTTCTTTGGTGACTCATAATTAACTTCACGTACAAATTTCGCCTCATTATTCCATCCACACTCATTCAAAATAATATTTTTTATATTAAGTGTAGTTTCTGGACCAGTAATATAAATTTTCTTTTTAACTTCTTTATTAAAGTAAGTAAGTTTGTTTCTAAAATCATTTCGATGAAGTTTAGATATCGTCTTCATTTTTCCTTCTACAGGATAAACAAACGGTGTTCCCGCAAGACTAATTTCTCTAAAGGCCAGGCCAGCAAGGGCTCCGTGATTATTAGTTACGTTCTTCATACCTGTAAGAATACTTTTCTTGGCCTTATTGATTTCAGCTTCAGGAAATGTCGAGTCATTAAAAAGATGACACACTTTTTTAATCGTAGGCACGAGATCTTTCGTTAAGCCAGAAATCGAAAAAGTAGAATACTCATGAACAACGCGTGCAGACGTTGAGACACCATAGTATTCGAGATTATCGACGATCTCTTGTTTAGAAAATCTATTTGTTCCAGCATCCATAAGATTAAACATTAAAGATGTTAAACCTTTCTTTGTTCCGTCAGAAAGTGCACCATCAGCAAAATAAAAAGTAATGTCATAAGTTGGAAAACGATCATCTTTTAAGAGTGTTACATCAATATTATCCCACTTATATTTGTGAATTTGATCCTGAATATCAGAAGCGAAAGCAAATTTTGATAGTAGTAATAGTAAAAATATTTTTTTCATTTAAATTCCTTTAGTTACTTTCTGTGTTTTTTCCACACTGAGATAAATAATGATTTATTCCCATCGATATATTTCTTACAAGTCTCTTTCACCTTGTCAGCTGTTAGAGAGCTATAAATTTCAAGCTCTCTTTTATAACCATTATAATCGCCGTAATAAAATTGCTGATTCCCTATAAATCCCGCAAGCCCATCATTCGTCTCAAGGCCACTGTATAGTTCGATAAGAATATTATTCTTAGTTTTTTGAACAGATCTTTCAGTAACAGCTTTATCACAGATATGTCTTACTTCTCTCATTAAGCTATTTTTAAAGCTATTTAGGCTAACCTTATCAAGTAGGCTTCCACCGATATAAAAAACACCAGATTCTTTAAGACTATAATTTGCAGCAGAAATAGAAGATAACTTCGGCTTCTTACTGATCACAAATTCTTTAGATAGGTATGAGCTGTCTCCAGAACCAATTATTTTGGAAAGTATATCTAGAGCATAGCCATCTTCTTCCCCGGCCTTTAAAGATGGGAATGCCATCATAAACATTGGAGTTACACTCTCTCCATGAAGACTTACAGTTTTAGGTAGTTTCGCACGATGCTTAAATCTTTCAGGGCTTGAGAATTCTTTTTGTAATTCTTCAAGGCCCTCACCACGAGGAATTGCACCATACTTTTCTTCTACCATTTTAAAAAGTTTATCAGCTTCAACATCACCAACAACAACAAGAACCGCATTATTTGGACGATAGAACTTATGATAGAACTCAAGCATCTTTTCACGGGATAGGTTCTTTACATCTGAGGCATCTCCAATAACTGAACCTCCATATGGAGTCCCTACGAAAATTTCTTTCATCATTCTTAAAAAGAGTTGTCCACCGGCCTTATTTTCATAACGCATCTTACGCTCTTCAAGAACTACTTGACGCTCTTTTTCAAATGGTTCTTCTTCAAGTTCTAAATTAGACAAACGCTCAGCCTCAAGATGTAAAATCTCATCTAAAGAATCTACCGGGATATTTTCGTAGTAAACAGTATTGTCAAAAGTAGTATAGGCATTTGAGTTTCCACCATTATTTTCAATTACTTTTGAGAAATGTTCTGCTGGAAAATTCTTAGTTTTCTTAAACATCATGTGCTCAAGAAAGTGTGTTGACCCAGTAACTCCTGGAGTTTCAGACTTTCCTCCAACATCAAAGAAAGTATAGACAGAAACAATTGGTAGTTTCTTATTCTCAAGGTGTAGAATAGTTAAACCATTAGATAAAACCTTCTTATTAATTTTAAGATTAAGATCTACATCTGCAAGGTTCTTATTTGTATGGTGTGTATGATTTTCTGATTGCTGAAGAGAACAGCCAGAGAAAAGTAAATTAGCACCAACTAGTGCCGCTAGACTATATTTTTTTAACATTTAAAAACTCCCATGTTTGCTAATAATTATACTGTCTGGGAGCTTAAATTCAAGTGATTACGTATTTGATCCTTCTATAAATAAAAATGGAGTATAATAAGTTTATGACTACTACAAATGCAAAGCTAACAATTTTAGGATCAGGTACCAGCACCGGTATACCGATGGTTGGTTGTAACTGCGAAGTTTGTCTTTCGAAGGAAGAAAAAAATAAGAGGCTTCGCACGAGTTTCTATCTCGAAACAAAGAACGGAAATAAAGTTGTGATTGACACGACACCCGACCTTAGAACTCAAGCATTAAGAGCAAATATCAATCATGTTGATTATTGTATCATTACCCATGATCACGCCGATCATCTTCATGGTATTGATGACCTTCGTCCATTTTGCTTTGGTCCTCCTCCGAAATCGATCCCAGTATATACTCATCGTGATTGTATGATTCAAATGGAGGGAAGATTTCCTTATATTTTTCAAAAAGATTTTTTCAACGAAAAAAGACCGGTTTTAGGTGGTGGAGTTCCAAGACTAGAACTTCAAGAAATAAAAGTATTTGAAAAAGAAATTACAATTGAAAATGACTCCTATACATTCTTCTTGTTGCCTCACGGTCATGGTCAAACACTTGGACTTTATCATGACAAACTGGCCATCTTAATAGACTGTAATGCTATCCCCGACAGTGTGATAAAATACCTTAAAGCAAAAAAGCTCGAACACCTTTTCATTGACTGCGTAAAAATTGGTGAGCACAAGACTCACCTAACACTTGATAAAAGTCTCGAGTATATCAAGGCCATTGGGCCAAAGAGCTCCTATTTGATCCATATGGGCCATGGTCTCGAGCACTTTCAGCTTGAAAAACTGTGCAAGGAAAGTGGGATTTCTAACTGCCAACCAGCTTTTGACACAATGCACATATATTTTTAACTTTTTGCTTTTAAAGTAGAATTAAAATGATTATATTGTCCTCAATTTCACAAAATTTGCAGGAGAATGTTATGAAAATTGGTGTTCCTAAGGAAATCAAGAACAATGAAAATCGTGTTGGTTTAGTTCCAGGTGGAGTTAGACAATTGGTTCACGATGGTCACGAAGTATATGTTGAAACAAACGCAGGATCTGGGATTGGTATTTCAGATGAGCAATATATTCAAGCTGGAGCAAAAATTCTTCCAAGCCTTGAAGCTGTTTTCGAAACGGCAACAATGATCATCAAGGTTAAAGAGCCACAACCAAGAGAGATCGCTCAATTAAAACCTCACCATATTCTTTACACATATCTTCACCTTGCAGCTGATCTTCCACAAACAAAAGGTCTAATGGAATCAGGTGCTACTTGTATTGCATATGAAACAATTCAATTACCAGATGGATCACTTCCACTTCTAACTCCAATGTCTGAGGTAGCAGGTAGAATGGCAACTCAAATTGGTGCAAGCTATCTACAATTAGATCACGGAGGAAAAGGTGTTCTTCTAGGTGGTGTACCTGGTACAAGAAGAGCAAAAGTAACTGTTATCGGTTGTGGTGTTGCAGGTACAAATGCAATTAAAATGGCAATGGGAATGGGAGCTGATGTAACAGCGATCGACCTTTCAACAAAGAGACTTGCAGAACTAGACGACCTATTTGATAACAGAATCACGACTCTATTCTCAAATATTGAAAATATTGAAAACTCAGTTGTAACTTCTGACCTTGTTGTTGGTGCCGTACTGGTTCCAGGTGCAAAAGCTCCAAAACTAGTAACAAGAGAAATGATCTCTAAAATGGAAAATGGTTCAGTTGTAGTTGATATCGCTGTTGACCAAGGTGGATGTATTGAAACTTGTAAGCCAACAACTCACGAAGATCCAACTTTCCTAGTTGATGGTGTTGTTCACTATTGTGTAGCTAACATGCCAGGTGCTGTTGCAAGAACTTCAACTTATGCCCTTACAAACGTTACTTTAAAGTATGCAAGAATGATCGCTAAGTTTGGTGTTGAAGAAGCAGCAAAAATGGATGAGCCATTCAAAAAAGGTATCAACATCTATAAAGGTGGACTTGTTTACGAGCAAGTTGCTACAGATCTTGACCTACCATACACTCCACTTAGTATCTAATTTAAATGATCCCTCTCTTAAATACTTAAGAGAGGGCTATACCTTCCTTCCGATTCAATGTAGACTAAGGAAATGAAATTTTTACTTCTTATTTTTTTCATTCTTTCTTCTTGTGCACTCTATACAGATAAATCATATAAGAACTCACCAGTATTAACTGCAAATTACTTTACTGAGAAGAAGCTCATTATTGATGCGAAGAACTCTGTTGAAAGCTTCATCGCTTCGTGGAGGCAAGAGAATGGAATAAAAGAAGATATTCTATCTTCCAGGCAAATACGCACTGAAGCTTACGAGATCGAGAGAATTTTTAATGGTCTTCCTCTCGATTTGAAACGCTTTCTTGAGTTGAAAGTCGAAAAGTTCATCATAGTAGATAAACTTGGAGTATCTCAATTTGTTCACCAATTAAAAAACAAGAAATTCTTGGTCTTCATCGACTCTAGAATTAACTCTCTTGGCATAAATGACTGGTATAAGCATAGAGAATACTCGGCTCTCAATAAAACAAAATCTGATATCACAATGGAGCCATACCTTGGACATGGAAATTTAAAAACTGATACAATTCAATTTGTTTTGGCCCAAACAATTGCACTGATTATCTCAACAGACGAGAGATTCTTTCCTCAGAACTTTGAAACAATTGAGAGTTTTCAAAAAGATAGTTTTATCAGTGAAAGTTGGATAATTAATAATGGAATCATCTCTTCGAAGTGGCAAAAGTATCTTTCAGAAATTAAGTTCATCTCTTTCTATGGACAATCAAGTAGGACAATTAACTTCGACAAAGTATACGAATTCTATCAACTTTTAGAGCGAACTAACTTTGTTAATCTTTACGCGAGTAGCTCTCCTCTAAGAGATTTTGTTGAATCAATTGCTGGTTATATCCACTACAAGTATTTTAAAAAGCCATTTCATATCGAATTTTATGAAAAAGAAATCCTACTCGACTCTTTTTCAAGCTGTATTGTAAATGAAAGATGTATTGGCAAAAGACAAAAAATTGAGAAAATGCTTAAGAGCAGCCTCTTCCCGCTTGTAACTAATTAAGTCACACTCTAAAATACTAATATGACTGGTAACAAATCACTTGATAAAATTATACTTCTTTTAACACTGATCACTTCAATAGCGACAGCAGGTGTGTTTGTTTATACGGAAATGATTTATAAACGCCCTCTTCCAAAAGATGAGGTAGAACTTTCAAGACTGAAGGAAGAAACAAAGAATAACTTCTTACCTGAATCCTTCAAGCTCGATAAAATTATTGTAAACCTTCCCTCTAATACGACAAGACTGCGTTTCCTTGATGCTGAAATTCACCTCGTGATCTTCGATAAAAATGACTCCGCGATACTTGAAGAGAACAAGGCAAAAATAAACGACATCATCATTGAAGTTGCCTCCGCAATGGAGCCAGATGAGCTGAACTCAATTTCAGGAAAACTGATTTTTGAAAATCGTGTAAAGTCTCGTATTAATAGCTACCTTAGCAAGGTAATTATCAAAGAGTTATTCTATACTAAATTTGTCGTACAATAATTTGTAAAATTTCAGCTGATCTTTCCGAGAAGATTTTCAATATCTATTATTCGGAGAGCTAATGAAATTTCTTACGCCACTTTTAATTACAACACTACTTCTATCATCGTGTTCTAATAATATCATAAGAAAGCTAACCTCAGCTGGTCAAACCCCTTACGCAGTTGAACAACTCGTTACTTGGGAAACTAAGGCCAATGGTGTTGCCGTTAGATCAAATCAAATTTTTGATCTAAACCACTATGAGATTCCACTGGACCTACTCTCTTCTGAGTTTGCCTCTGATCTTTCTCAAGATATTAAGGACTCGCTTATATTCGAAAAAAATGGTGAGGCATATGTGAGATGGCTTATCAATCCTGAGGATACCAAGTGGCACTTGGAAGTAAAGAAGATGCTTGATGAAGCAGGATTGGACTCAACAGTTCATAGCTATCTTAAAGGTTACCTAACGGCCTCGAGATCAATGATTGCATTCAACCCAGAAAATGGCTCAGCTTTTTCTGTAAAAGTATCAACAAATAATACTGGTGGGTACTGGAACGATAAGAAACAAACTTGGGATGATGCTAACCAAATTAGAAAGATTTCAGATTGGGTTAAGGATACACTTTCTAAGATGGATACAAAAAGTCTCGTTATTCAAGATGAACCTCTAGGGCTTGGAATTGAATCCCTCGATCAGGGTTTAATCGTTAGAAATTTAAATGATGTCCCTACTGGAAAGCACTACTACCTTCCAGGCTTTTCTGCACTTCACGAAACAGAAGGAAAGTTACTTGCACAGCTTAATGGAAGTACAGATGTTGTAAAGTTTTGGGAAGATAATTACGTAAGACCGTTAGCGAAGGCAATGGCAGAGTTTTCAGCTCTTACAGGAGTTTATTACGACTCTCCTCACTCACAAAACTTTATGATCGAACTCGATGAAAATAAAAAACCAACAGGAAGAGTTGTCCTCAGAGATTTTGGTGACTCATACCTAAACAGGGATTTTGTTTCACAAACTGCTCATGCTTCAATTCTTAATATTTGGGAGAAAGATAATATTGTATCTGGAAAATTTCCAACTGCCGTGGGACTTCTCCACGGGAACAGTGCTCCTAGTTGGTTAACTCTAAATGACTACAAACGATATGGTGAAACTTTTTATAAAGAGTATGAAAAGAAATTCTCTGAAATAAGTGGAATTCCTTTAACGAAACTACAACAAAGACCAATAGCAGGAGCAAGAGCATTCTCTTATTTATCTAAAGCATATCCAACAGAAGGTGATGACTGGAAAAGATTCTTTGATCACGCCAACTGTCTTGGAGGAGCTGAAACAACTCTGTCAGGTCAAGACTGTGGTGAGTTTTTTACAAAATTTCAAAAACAAGATAACTGCTTTGGTGCTGTTCAATCATTCGCTCAATAGCAAAAAAAAGGCCTAGATTTCTCTAGGCCCTTTCCACACAATTTCAAAGACACAACACTTTATTTTGGGAATAAAGAATTAGATTTTACACATACCTTGATTTACGAAAGCAGCTTTTGCTCTGTAAAGTTCACAACCATTTGGAAAAGTTACTAGTTGTGGAAGAGACTTAGCATCAAAACCATCAGTAGCGATTTCTCCACATACAGGCATGAAGTTTTCTGGACAATGAGTTACTTCTTTTGTTGAATCATAGAACTGGTCACAATCAACAATTGCTTTAAGTTCAAAAATTCCTTCAGCAACTTCAACTACTTCGAATTTTCCATTCTTACAGCTTTCTGCCTCAATATATTCATTTACTAATTTAATAACTTCTTTATTTGAAGTAAGGATTTTTTTAGTGATCTCACCAGAGATATTTAAATCATCAGATAAACGACCTTCAACCACGAAATCTGCTTTTACATTTGCTAGTACTAAAAGAGCTAAAATTGTTAAAACTGCATTCTTCATATAAAACCCACTGTTTAATTATTTGATGTGTGGTTTATACATAATTTATTTCATCAGTAAAAATTATATTATATAATAGATATTAATAAGTATTACTTATGGATGTGATATAATACACATAAGGTGTTGAAATTATGTTAATCGATCAAATCACATTATCCGGGCTTCGAATATTTGAGAGCGTTTACCGCTTAGGAAGCATGTCAGAAGCTGCGAAAGAGCTATTTTTGACCCAACCAGGGGTTAGTCAGCACATTAAGCAGATCGAACTCACACTCAATGCTAAACTCTTTGACAGGCTAGCAAAAAAGCTTATTCCCACAAGTGAGGCCAAGGCTCTCTACTCTCAAATCTCCCCAATTCTTTACCAGCTTGAAAACTCACTTAGTGAAGTCAATCGCTCACAAAGAAGTATCAAAGGTAAAATATCTTTTGGGATGCCAATTGAATTTGGAAATAATATTATTCTTCCACTACTCAGCACTTGGGCCAAGGCCAATCACGATGTTTATTTTCACATCAACTACGACCACGCCCAAAGGCAGCTGGCAGGACTCCTTGATGGTTCACTTGATTTTGCAATTACCGACTCCTTTGCCTTTCCTGATCAAATTGAGACCATTAATCTCGCCCGCGAAAATTTAGTTCTGTGTGCAAGTAAAGAATATGCAAAAGAAAATAACT
This sequence comes from Bacteriovorax sp. Seq25_V, assembly GCF_000447795.1. Lineage (NCBI taxonomy): Bacteria > Pseudomonadati > Bdellovibrionota > Bacteriovoracia > Bacteriovoracales > Bacteriovoracaceae > Bacteriovorax > Bacteriovorax sp. Seq25_V. The sequence continues at coordinate 214,300 of NZ_AUNI01000014.1, forward strand.
TGAATGAAAGTTCGAAATATAAACAATTAAAAGATCTCGATTATATCACCTATCTTGAAGATGCAACGATCGTGAAGCAATGGTTTAACTTTCATTTTGAAAAATCTATTGAACCCAATAAAAGGGTTTCACTCATGGATGTCCAAGGGGTTTCTCGCTTTATTGTTCAAGGGCTAGGAGTTGGAGTGCTGCCTATGCACATTGTCCGCGAGAAAGGACTTGAAAAAGACCTCATCATTTTCAATGGAAAATCTCAGCCTCTTTATAATGAAATCAATCTTTCAACAGTAAAAGGTAAAACCATGTCGATGGCATGCCAGACATTTTTAAGAGACTTGAATGAGAGTTTAAAATTAAGGTTTGGAAAAAAATAAGGCCACAGAAAGTGGCCTTGGTATTTAAAGAATTAGTTTCTTTGTCTTTGAGCGATCTCAGTCATTTCTGAGTTATCTTCATCGTCAGTTAGAGAGTTTAGGTACTCTTCAACTTGTGCTTTAGTTACTTTACCTTCAGCGATAAGTTTATCTCTAAGTCTTAGGTCTAATAATTTTTCTTCTAAAGCTCTAGCTAATCTCATGGCACATCCTTTATATATTAAAAAACTAAAATTTATATTGAATTAACAAAGATTTATAGCACGTGTTAATTCATAGTGTAAAGAGTCTGGCGCTAAAAAGCAAAAAAAGCAACCTAACCTATTGAAAATACCTCGGTGGCTTCTTTTCTTCATCCTCAACAATTCTCAAGTTAGCCTTCCCCTTTGGTGCTTTCGTTGCTCTCCCCTTAGAGATTATCTTCTTAAAAAGGTCGAGGTGCTCGATCTTGAAGAAGACAAGGCCAAAGCCCATAGCGAAAAGATTACCAAAGGCCATTGCTCCACTCGGAGTAAATAACCCAGAATATAAGCTCATTCCGGCCAGGATCATACAAAAGTACTTGGCCTTAATTGGGATAAGCATAAAGAATTGAAAAACTCTATCTGGAAATAAAACTGCGTAAGACACACACATTGCGGAACTTAAAACATTCATTCCATGAAATGGAAATCCAGTCACTGCGCCACCAAGAGCAACACTAAAAACTAAATAAGCAAGTCCTGAGAAAATAACAGTCATGAGCAAATAGGCCAAGTACTTTCTCTCTCCCCAAATTCCTTCAAGCTCACTTCCAAGAAACCAAAGCAATAGCCCAGAGAAGACAACTTCCATCAAACCAACATTCGCAAATGGATATGTGATAATTTGAAAGATAAATCCAGATGAGAAGCTTGCAAAGCTTAGTCCCAGAAAATTTACAAGTGGAACGTGAAGCACATTGATAGCAATAGAATTTAGAACAAAAGAAACACCAAGAATAATAAGAAGAATCTTATTAACCTTAGATAAATTTGGCATATATATTTGTTGCACGACAAACTCCTAAATTACATCTTCTGTGAAATTTCGATTAAAACTCCACCCGTTGATTTTGGATGAATGAAATTTACAAGACAATTATTTGCTCCACTTCTCGGAGTTTCATAAAGAAGTTTGTAGCCTAATGCTGTTAATTCTTCTGATTTTTTTACAACGTCCGGGACACGGTAACACATATGATGAATACCTGGACCTTTCTTCTCAAGAAATGCTTGAATTGGACCTTTTTTATCAATTGGCATTAATAATTCAATATGTGCATTTTCATCAATATGTGCAAATGATGTTTCAACTTGTTGATCAAGTACAGTCTCTCTCTTATCAAAAGTTAGACCTAGATCCTGATATACCTTTTCTGCAACATCCAAGTTTTCAACCGCAACTGCAATATGATCAAGAAAACAATCTTTATTAAACATAGAATACTCCTTATTTATTTTGAAAATAACTCTAGCGCACTTTTATCCAATTGGCGATTATCAAGAGCGTCGTAGAAATCTCGATCTGAGGACTGATGCTTCAATTTCACGTGCATCCTCTCATTATTGATAATGATCTTAAAGAACTCAGTTGCCTGCATACGCAATGCTTCACTTCTTTTTTCGATTAAATACTCTTCGGACTTAAGTTTTGAAACGATCCTAAGCTCAGAAGGAGAGAATAACATCTCCCCTGCATAAGTCATACTTGTAAGAATTAATAACGATAACATGAACCTATAATAACTTATTTTCTTATAAAGTCACAGGTGGCGAATCGTACGCATCATCACAACGATTTGGATCAGTTAAATCAAATACAGGATCACTCGAAGATGTTGGCGCCGCACAGAAACCATTTACACAATCACCATTTTTTGGAACTGAGTAACAACGCTTTTCACATGAGTCATTTCCATTCGCATCTTTTGTCTTAATGATATAACACTCACGAACATTTTCCACACGACAGAATTCTTTACTCACGCAAGTTTGACTTGGAACTTTTGAACAAAGAACAGCATTTAAATCATCTGGAAAGTGATCCGCACAAACTCCAGATCTACAGCAAAGCGAAGAACACTCAAAATCAGAAGAACAAGTTAGCCCTGTACCAAGATTTCCTGTTGAGAGACTATCGTCCTTACATTGAGCAACGATATCTTTTGAAAAACATCTACTATTAAAGCAACACTCACCTGTTCCACAAGAACGATTATCTGTACAAGTTTTCATTGCATTAAACTCTAGCCCTTGAGAAACTCCCAGCCCAGCTTTTAATAGTTGAATCTTTACATCTTTAGAAGTTGCTAAAACTTCTTCGATCCCGTCATTATAAGTAACAATCTCAATCGTAGCTGTAACATTACAACTAGAGATTGTCTCTTTTGAATAGGAGTCGAAGTTTTTAGCTCTAATATTACAACCGTCCATCCACTTAGTGTCTCCAGCAGTAGGTAGAGTTAAAAGTGATTTTGAATTAAATGGATAAGTAGCTCCGTAATACTGAACCCCAGATTGAGAGTAATTAATCTTCCCTGCACGTGGAAATAAGAATGATTTAAACCCAGTTGTCGCCCCTCCAGTAAAAGAGTATTGGAAAATTCCAGTTGGAACATCATCGGCTACTGTTATTGGAGAGAATATCGCATCACTTGAGATTTCCCATGTGCTTTCAGTTCCAAAAGTTTGATAAGGCCCCATGTATAAGTAATTTGTCCCACCAAAATCAGTAAGACCTGAAATCCCCCAAGGAACAACCTGACGGCCAAGTGCTGCTTCAGTATCAGACTCTAATCCTGAATCAGGCATACATTTTTTCAAAGTATACTCACTTGTATCACCAGTATAACCGGCGCCAAGTACATCATACATTTCATAAGTAGGAATATTTTGAACTAAAACAGGTGTACCGTCTTGAAGTACAGATTGGCCTAATGTCGAATCTGCAATTTTTGCATAAGCATAGAGACAAGTTTCACCGGCAGCATCGCAAGAACTATTGGCCTGAGACCATTCAAATGTTGGGTCATCTTCGATATTTAATCCTCGACAATAAAGACCAGCATTAGTTGGATCAGTTGTTGGATCTGTAGCAGTTAAAGGATTCTCTTCACCATAGTCGTTATAATCAAATAGATCATAAAGAAGTCTTAAATTCTTAAAAGGCTTACTATCCATATCGAGAATAATTACGTCGATATTTGTTCCATTTTGAAGACCTCCTGGCACTCGTCCAATAACAGCAGGAACAATTATTTCACTCTTCTCTCTTCCAAATGAAAATTTAACAGAAATAATTTTATCGTCTTTATTAAGCGACGAAATATTAAGACCTGAAAGATAGAGATAACCTTCAAAGTCTTTTGGAATTGATACTTTCTTTCTAAAAGTTCCAGAGTTTGGATCTACAATTTGAGTTAGTTCAACAATTGAAACAGCACTAGATTCACCGTCGGAAATATCACCATCAGTATCGGTCGTGGCCCCATCTCCAGGATTTGTTTTATCACCATTCTTGGCCTCTCCAGTCGATGCAGTCGAACGAGTTGAACGAGGATTTTGAGGTGACATACAACTTGAAAATCCAAGAAGGATAGCGATCATTAATGTGATTATTTTATTCTTTTTTACCATTTCAATCTTCTCCACCTGTCTCTTCGGGACAATGGCTTCAAGTATTTACATTGTAACAGAGGACCGGCACTTCCTACCTCTTCGACAAGAGGATTGATATAAAATCAAACACTTATCGAGCACCCCTAAAAGAATATCAAATTTCCGATGCCAATATTCTTCATCAAATCAATGATTTTAATACATCAACATAACTAATAATTCCGGTTAGTTTTAATTCTGAGTCAACAACGGGCAGTGCACTGACATGTTCTTCACATAGAACATGTGCGATATAACGCACCGGTGTTTCCTCATCACAGCAAATAACAATTTTAGAGATGTAATCGCCAACGACGAGTTTTTCAAGAAAAGGCTTATCGATATGTGGAAGAATATCTTTTAAAGAGATAATCCCAATGAACCTATCCCCTTCAAGAACAGGTAAATGACGTAATTCGTGTTTTTGCATACGTCGAAAAACATCCGATAAATTATCACGACTTTGGCATGTCACCAGTTTACGAGAGCAGATATCAATACAAAAAACTTCATCAGCAGGCAGAGGTTTATCTTGAGTCTTTGTCTCCCCTTTTCTGATTGTAGGATCCAATCTTTTCTTAGATGGGTCGTAGTTAAGATAATCGAAGTGATGTTCGCGCATCTCTTTTCCAAAGAACATATAAAACATGATTACCTCCCCTCTTTATGTTAAAGTATTCACTGTATCGGAGATTTTTATGATTGAATTATATGTATTTAGACATGGTCAAACAGATTGGAACAAGGCCGGCAGGCTACAAGGGCACAGCGATATTGCGCTTAATGATACAGGTATATCGCAGGCAAAGAAGCTTGCCATGAAATTCGAAAAGATAAAAATTGATCATATATTTTCTAGTGACCTTATAAGGGCCAAAAGTACAGCAGAGCTTGCTCTTGGAGAACTAATCCCTATGACTCTCCATCCTGGTCTTCGAGAAGTTAATATTGGAGATTATGAGGGACTTGCAAAGGATGAACTCCCACAAACATTTAACCTTGATGCCTGGCTTGCTCGTGGTGAAAATTTAAAGTTTCCTAATGGAGAGAGTAAGGAAGAACATCGAGATCGCATCGTTCAAACGATAAAAGAAATTGTAGCCTCAACAGAACATAAGTCTATTGCCATCTCCACTCATGGGGGTTCAATGGCACGACTCCTTGAGTACTGTGAAAATTATCACCAGGATATTATTTTGGAAAACTGCGCTCTAGCGAAAGTTACTCTTCAACAAGATCAGTTTCTATTTGAGTGTTTCCTTTAATCGAATCTGCAAGGAAAGAAATAATAATCCCTGTGTAAATACAGATAAAAATAGCTGTTAGCAGTGAGAATGCTCCAGCGACAGCGTAATTGTTTCCACTGATCAAAAATATCTTCTCTGTTGCCTGTCCTACGACTCCAAGGAAAATACCAACAACTAAAATTGCGATATATGCTCCCTTATTGGACATCACCGAACGCTTCGTCAAAGCAAAAACACCTTCATCATCCTTTTCATAATGATCAAAAGCGATGGCCACAACTGGCACCATCGCATAAAAGACGTAAACCAAAATACCAGGGACTATAAAAAGAAGAGCTCCTAAAAGCGCACATATTCCGAATGCCAATTCGTAAAATAAATATGTAGGAATATCCCAGAAGCACTTAGCTAAAGAGAACGGAATCGTTGTTAACTTACTTAAAAATATATTAATCAGATAAACAGTAAGAATAACTTCAATAAATGCTTCAGCAATAGTGCTCACAATATTATGGGCATCACTCTGATAACCTACGGTCATCATAGAGTAGAGATCAATGAGAACTAAAATGAGAATGACTGGGAAAATCATTTTAAAGTTATTTTTAAACAACTCTACCGACTGATAGAAAAAATCAGAAAACTTCTTACCTTCCATGGGCAAACCTACCTGCTAGTATTCTTCGAAAGTTCTTCTTTGAAGATTTTTACGTACACCAGGAACAGAGAAAATCCTATTGTGGAATGAAATATAAATTCCCGGTGAAAGTATCTTACTGGCAATTAGTGCTTCTGTCACATTTTGAAAAGCATCACTATCAGTGAATCCCATTGGCTTCATGGCCCCAGTGAAAACAATGGCCGATCCCACTTCCCCTAAAGTTCGAAGACAGTACTCTGCACTTTTTGCCATGGTATCCGTTCCATGAAGAACGATAATTGGACACTTCTTTTCAAGTTGGACGCTTAGTGTCTTAACAAGAATATTGCGATCATAATCCGTAAAATGAAGAGAATCTTTATTAATGATATTGAAAACGTGAACTTTAGTATAAGGAAGTCGAAGGTAACTTAGAATTTCTTTATTAAGAATTGATTCTTTATTTGTAAGTGATCCATCTGATTCATCATAAGACTTATCAATTGTCCCACCAGTTGTAATCAAAATGATATCTTCACGATTTTCGATCTTGTTCATTACTATCCTTCACTATGTCTGATTATAAGGCCTTATATCACTAAAGATAAAAAAAGCAAAAATGAAAAGCGTCCAAACCTTGACGTTTGAAAAATCTATACCATATTGATAGTAGATTTATTTAAGTAAAAAATTTCAAGGAGTTAGGTAATCATGACAACAAGAAAAGGTGAAATTTCGGTATCTACGAAAGATATTTTTCCAATCATTAAGAAGTGGCTTTACTCAGAGCACGATATTTTCCTAAGAGAACTTATTGCTAACGCGAGTGACGCAATCACAAAGAGAGCAACAATGGCCAGAACGACTGGCGCAGAGCTTCAAGATGGACAAATTCAGGTACGTGTAAATAAAGACGCTAAGACTGTACAGGTTATCGATAACGGAATCGGGATGACTGAAGCTGAGGTTGAAAAGTATATCGCTCAACTTGCTTTCTCAGGTGCTGCAGAGTTCGTAAAAAAACTCGAAGAAGCTGGGGGAGAAAAAAATAACGAGATCATCGGAAAATTTGGTCTAGGTTTCTACTCTGCTTTCATGGTTGCAAGCAAAGTTGAAGTTGATTCTCTATCGATGACAGAAGGTGCAAAGCCTGTTAAGTGGACTTGTGAAGGTGACACAGAATATAGCTTTGAAGACGGTACTCAAACTGAAGTAGGTACAACAATTACACTTCACATTAATGAAGAGTCACTTGATTTCTTAAATAAATGGAAATTAAAAGAAACACTTTCTAACCACTGTGATTTCATGCCATACGCAATCACACTTGTTGATGTAAACGAAAAAGTTAAGCCAAAGAAAGAAGATGGAACAGTTGATACAGATGCACCAGAAGTCGCAGCTTCTCCAGAACTAATTAATGAGACAAAACCAATTTGGAAACGTGACCCGTCTGAGCTAACAGATGAAGACTACAAAAACTTCTATCGAAAACTATACCCAATGGAAGGTGAACCATTATTTTGGATTCACTTAAAAGTAGATCACCCATTCACACTAGATGGTGTTTTATTCTTCCCAAAATTCAATCCTACAAAACCGTTTACAGATAAGAACATAAGACTTTACTGTCGCCAAGTTTTTGTTTCTGATAACGTTAAAAATATCATCCCAGACTTCTTAGGACTTCTTAAAGGAGCTATCGACTCAGTTGATATTCCATTAAACGTTTCAAGGTCATCTCTTCAAGGGGATCCAAATATCAGCAAGATCTCTAACTATATTGTGAAAAAAGTTGCTGAGGCCCTTAAGAAACTAGCAAAGAAAGATAGAGAAAAATACGAATCAATCTGGAACGATATCGGACTATTCGTTAAGTATGGTTGCGTGAGCGATAATAAATTTGACGAACAAATGAGAGAGAGAGTTCTTTTCAAGACAAATGAAGGAAGCTTTGTAACTTTTGGAGAATACGAAGAGTCGATCCCAGCTGACTACAAAGAAAAAATGAAGAATAAAGTTCTCTACTTTGAAAAGGACAAAGCGGACGTAACTCTTTTAAATAACTTAAAAGAAGCTGGAATTAAGGCCGTAGAAACTGATGATCACATCGATCCACACTTTATCCAGCATGCAGAGTCACATAAAATCGGTGACTCAGAGCTCGTAAAATTTACAAGTGTTGACTCAGAAATTGAAAATATTCTTGGAAGTGATAATACAACTGAAGACGATATCAAGGTAAAAGAGATGTTCTCGAAGTTCCTTGATATTAAGCTTGATGACCAAGATAGTATGGCACCAAAGGGAATTGAGATCGCAAAGATCAAAAATTCTACAACTGCCGCCTATATTAAAGTAGACGAATCGATGAAGAGATTTGGACAAATGACAAAGTCGATGGGACAAGGAATGAGCTTCCCAGTTAAGAGAACTCTTGTTATTAACCCACAAAACCCACTGGTTCAAAACGCTTTAAAACTATCTGGAGACGCAAAGAATGAAGGACTGGCAAAGAAAATCTGTCTTCACGTAGAAGATCTTGCCAATATCTCTTCTGAGGGTCTAGGGGCAGAACAAAGAGAGCTTTTCGTGAAGAGATCTCAAGAGTTAATTGCTGAATTATCTAGTCTTGCTTTATAGGTTTTCCTAGGGCATCTTCCTGGTTTTTTCAATACGCTAATAAAATGTTCTAGGAGCCCCTCTCGTAAGAGAGGGGTTTTTTTATCCCATATTCCCTGCCAATAAACTTTGCCCATTTTCAATAAATATATGAACACTACATAGCTGTAATCCTTTGAGATTAAGCATTATTTAAAATTACATTTATATTTATTCCCAAGCTCTATAGGAGGAAATATGACGATGCACTACTCGCTTATAAAAAGTAAACCTACTGACCCCAAAGAAATTGAACTCTACAATCAGATCTACGAATTTTGGAAATCCCAATGGTCAGATGTTTTAGGAGATAAATTTTGTGGCGATGATTTTTTCAGACAAGAGTATATTTCTGTAATCACTGACGATGAGAAAATTGCGGCCATACACCTTTACACAAATTTCAATTCTGCTTTCGAATCGAATCAAGATCATAGTTATTTTAAAGACTACCCAAAAGATTTTTTCAACAAGATGAGAGAATTGAATTACTTAAAATATACAACATGTGAAAGCTTAACAGTACATCCAGACTTTAGGAAAACGAATTTATCTCGAGTTCTTTTTCAAATTTCTTTTTCACTTGCACCTTACTTTCACTCAGATGCTTTAATTGGCCCTACAATTATTAAAAATGGAGCATCAAAAACAGGACAGGAAGCGGGAGCTCAAGTAGCATTTTCCCAAATCAACTACAAAGGCTACGAATGTGACATTCTCTACTATCCAAAGACTTGTATTCTGATAAAACAAGATCAAATAGTAAATCACATGGTCGAAAGACTGTGGAAAAATAGAAGTGACTATACTGGCCTTACATTAGATATAGATGCTAAAGAAAAGCTTGTCGCTTAATTCTTGTAGAGACAATCGGGAACGACAGTCTAAATGTCGTTCCTTTATTCAATTCAGAAAAGACATCATACTCAGCATTAAAGCGGCTCAAGAAGTTACTCGCAATAGAGAGACCATAGCCAGTCCCCTTCTCTCCTTCTGTGCCAGGAGTTGTTGAAAGTTTTCCAGACTTTTTAACTTCCGCAAGACATTCCTCACTCATCCCAACACCTGTATCTTGAATCTCAAAAACAGCAACTTTATTATCATTGAGAGTATTAAGTGATAATCTAACCTCTCCTCCGACAGGTGTGAACTTTATCGCATTTGAAATGAAGTTATTTAAAACAGAAGCGGATAGAAACTCATTAGAGGCCTTAACAAAAATATCAAAATCAGGTTGTTCTACATATTTAAGATTTACACCTTTTTCTACAGCAATTAAATTCATCTGCTCCACAGAGTACTTAATCGCTTGATTCAGAGAAACATTCTCTAATTTTACTTCAGAATTTTCACTAGAGATGAAAATACGTGTTTCTTCAATCATATTAGAAATTCGTTTTGATGAATTAGAAATCTTTTCTAGACTAGATAAAACTTGTTCAACATTTAGATTTTTTCTTCGCATAATTTGATTTACGCGACCATCGATAACAAGTAGAGGATTACTAATATCATGAGAAAGAACTTTTAAAAGAACTGTGACCTTCTCTTTTTGTTCTTCAAGTTGTGAGTTCTTCAGCTTCACTTCTTCATTTAAATTAGCTTGAATGTCATATAGTCTCTCAAGCTCTGCTTTTTGTTCCTCGATAAGAAGAAGTTCTGAATAGGTATGTGAAAGTAACTTAGTTGCTCTTATGAATCCAAAAGGAAGCTTTAAAAATGATTTAAAGATAGAGCTTAACTTCAAACTAGTTGGAGGAGTGATTATGTATCTGACTTCGCTCTCTGATAACATTTCTGTTTGCACTAAGGAGTCCCCTCCTCCTAATTGTGTTGGAAAAATTTTAAATACTTCAGCATATACATCAAAAAAACCTAAGGTCGGTGCATTCCCACAAACTTTCATCGTGAGGACAACGTTTCCTATAGAGTCATTTGCATAGGTATATTTAATATTTTTAAAAAGATAATTTCCAATAAAGTTAGCTTGGCACCAATATAAGAAGCGATAAGAAACAATGCCTGAGAAAAGTCCCTGAAGGGTGCTATACTCTCTTGAGTTAACGGCAAACTTTGAAATTAGCGAATAATCATCACCGATAATGCGAAAAACATTTTGTAGAGCAATATTATAGTCACTCCAACTTGAGCGCGCATTTGTTTTAGCTGCTTGCTCATAAGTAATAGTTGTTCCTTCAAATAGGAGATCGACACTAAGTCCGAGAGACTTAAGAGTGTTAATCATGCATACATAATTTATATTTAGTACTTCCATTGCTATTTCCTAGCCGAACTATAGACGTTTCCTTTGAAAGTTGGCAACAACAAAGACTAAATAGAATTATAACTAGTCTAAATTACATTGAGTTTTTTGGAAATTCATAAACTAGTTCACAATATTATTCTAGGAAAATCTTTAAGATAAAGTTCAATTGTTCTAACTAGCCATGGGAGACATTCGTGAGAAATCAAGACTTAGAATTAGTTTTTAAAAATTGTATCAATGAACTATCTGAAGAGTTCAAAGAGATTAATCTCCTAGACAAACAAGTCTACCTAAGCTGGCTTGCACAAACTTATTTTTTTACATCTCATTCTGAAAAAACTCTGAAGTATATATCTTCAAAATCACAAAATAATGACGAGAGTCAAAGGTGGAGTGATCATGCCACCGAAGAGCAAGGGCATGAAAACCTGGCCCTAGGTGATTTGAAAAGATTGAATGGAAATATTTCTGACTATCAAGAATTTGAAGAGACAGCAATGCTTTACCGTGCCCAGTACTATTATTGCGCTATTAATAAGTCACACGCATGCTTTGGCTGGATATTAGCTTTAGAGGGTCTTGCTGCTTTAATTGATAAGAATCATATTGCAAAGATCATTGAAACACATGGTAAAAGGGCATGTAAATTTATTGAAGTGCATACAAATGAAGACCCTGAGCATCTCGACAGCGCCTTTGAAGCGATAAGTAAAATTGCGGACAAAGAAATGATTATTGAAAACTTGATAAGTTCAACATATTTCTATAAGCGTATGCTCCAGAGAGTAAAAGAAAAAGCAATTGAGGCAAAAGCACTAGAAGCTGCTTAAAACTAAAAAAGAGACTCCTTTAAAAAGAGTCTCTTTATAGCTTTAAAGTTTTCATAATATTAAGAAGTCATACTCTTTTCTTCAAAGTCACGACCAAAACTTGTGATATTTACAACTCTATTGTCATTATCTGCAGAATCATTTGTTGCAAATGAAATAGTAGTCGAGTTAACAATCTCTCTACCATTAGTTTTCGATTTCTTAGAATATAATAAGTGACCTTCTGCCCTTTCCATTTCCTCTTTACAGTTAATACAGTGAGTAGCAATAGGTCTTGCCATTAACCTCTTTGTTCCAATATTAGTGCCACAATCCTCGCACTCTCCGAAAGTTCCATTCTCGATTTTCTCAAGAGCGTGATCAATCTTCTTTAAGAATAACTGATCCCTTCCTTGTAATTTTAAGTTTAATTTTGCATCTCTTTCATTGTTGATCTGGTCAACGAGGTCACCAGAGTTTAAATTCTCTAGTCCATTCTCTGCCACCGATGATACCTTTGTTAGTAGTTGACCTTTAAGCGCTTCGAAAAGAATTTTAAAATGGTTAAGATCTAATTGGTTCATATTTCCTCCTGGGCATTGTTAAGTTTTTGCTTCTTGCATCCTATAGAACATCCTGTTCTCGAGTGATAAGCTTCCTGCCCTTCCCTCTTGCTGGAGTATAGAGCAATGCTCGTGCCAAGTTTTTGGACCTAAAAAGGGAGAAATTAAATATAATTAATAGGAAGCGGTGCAGAAATGACCACATAAGGTAGACGCGAAACGCCTACCGGTGTCACTTTTAACTGCTACAGTTAAATGGGGATAACTTTCTTTTGAATCTTTTCAAAATCTGTATTTATGAACAATTTTTTACGCAGCTAGAAATATCAGCTCCTAACCGTATAGAATGATTTATAAAGTTCCAAATCTTTCCCCATTTAAGTGGAGCAGTTTATATAGCATTAATTTATCTTAATCCAATTAGTAGTTTTCTTATTTTGAAAACCTGACTCCCGTAAAGCCTTAGCAATTTCACCTTTATCTCGAAGAACTTTGAGCCCACGCTCTAAAGCATTATAGATAAATTCACTCTCTTTATGTTTCTTATTCACGATGAAATGCCTTGAGCCCTTAAGCCCTATCTTAATATTAGAAACAGGTGCAATAGCAACTCCATACTCCTCTCGTGAGAGATCGTCATTCGATGTAAACTCCAACAAAAGAAAGTCTGCTCTTCCGTGTTTAAGCATATACATCATTGACTCAAAGTGAGAAGTGGATTGTTTATTTACATCCATTAACTGAAGAGTTCTCCAGTCGACAGTCCAATCAAGAGATGAAATTGCTGTCAATTTTTTTAGGTCTGATAGATTTTCTATTTTATATAGACTCAGTTTCTCTTTCAAAACATAAACACCTTTTTCATACTCACCATCAGAAATTATCGGTGTAGAGATATAAAAGTCCTCCTCTTCGACAGAAGACAGCCAGACTGTTTCAGTTGGCATTAGTATATTAATCTGTTTAGAGTATTTTATCGAACGTGTATGGTTTGGGACGATTACAAAATCAAATTTTATATTCAATCCTGAAACTTCAAAGGCCTTATGCAAAAGTAAGATTTCGACAACACCTCTATTCATAGAAGGATGAGTATACGTTTTCAACTCACTCCAACTCTTTCCCTCGAGAATTTTGTTATAGCTAGATAAAATACTATTTGTAACCGCGAGTTTAATAATGATGGGAGTATCATTTTGCTTAGTTGCAAATAAATTGGCAGAGAATAGGAATAGCAGGATGATAAACTTCATTCACTAACTATAACCTACTGACTGAAGTCAATAAAGAAAAACTATAGGATTTTAAAGGAAACGATGAACTCGTTATCAAGAGAGTAGAACTTCATTTCTCCAGCTGGGCCCATACATTTCATAACATTACTTTGTAGTGGTAGCTCAGAAGCAATAGATTCAAGGGCTGCATCAAAGTTAAATTCTTCATCCCCATAGTTAGCAAGATGATTTTCTACGCCTTGCTCAAAGAGGTCAAGGATTTCAATACCTTTAACAATATTAAGACTTTCACAAGCTGCAGAAGATTTAGATTCTCTAACGTAGTCTTTCTCTTTAAGGTTAATCTTCATTCCATGGTCGTAGTCATATCTTGCCGAATATAGAATTTCGGCAAGATAATAGGCCTGATCATTAGAGAATAAACTAAGTCCAAATGAATTCATTCCAAAAATTAGCGAAAGAATAAGAATTAGTTTTTTCATATCAGTCCTCCCCCACTTAGTCCCAGCGATTGTAATTTAAATCTAAATTACCAAGCATGTCAGACTTCAAGAAGAAGTAACCAATTGGAGATTCCGCGAAACATACACGAGAGTGTGATTTCCCTGGAACGATCTCTTGGCATTTAACACTTACAACATCGTCAGATTTCGCCATTGAAATATCTGCGGCAAGATCTTGGCAAGCGTTTACCCCTGAGATTACTTTCACAATTGCTTCTTTCATAAGAAGTTCTGGTGAGTTTTCAAAGTCAGCGTTCATATCAACGTCACTGAGTTCGAAGGATTTGTTATCAATAATGCTATTACTTTGAACAAATGAATCGTAGCAATCAAATGACGCAAATGCGAAAGGCTGAACTAAAATTAACATTAAGATGATTTTAATTAGTGCTTTCATATTTACCTCCTAAATACGTTATACGCCCAAGGAGACAACTGTGAAATAATATTATTGACATAGGATTGATCTAATAATTAGATAGATACTTAGACGAGCTTATCATCCTTACTGATAATGATTTTCCCCTCATCAATCATGCGTCGAAAGACCTCCATGATTAGTCCATGCTCTTCCTGGGCCTGACTCTTTGGGATTTTCTCTTGCTCACAGGCCTCTTTCATCTCTTGGCCCATAGAGTCGGAAACACGCATATAAAGGTGATTGCGAACATCCTCTGGGTAAAGCTTGAGAGCGTGACCAAGCTTTTTAAGATCAACCGCTCTTAAGAACTCTACCAACATTTTTGGCGAAATATAGCGAAGATCTTCAAGGGAATTTAGTTGTGATTTAATAATGTCGGCCAGGGCCTGATCTTTCAAAGCGAGATTCTTTAGTAGTTTGTCTCTCTCATCTTTAGAAAGAAGAGATAGGGCCTTGATCATCTCGCCAAGGCCACCCTGAAACTTAGCCATTATAGTTTGGGTCTTCTTTTTGAAGGTACGAAGTCACATAATCAGTCACACCCTCCTCGAGAGTTGAAAATTTAAAGTCAGGTAAAAGCTTAAAAAACTTTTCCATATTTGCTTCAGTAAAATACTGATACTGATTGCGAATACTCATTGGCATATCAATGAATTCAACATTAACCTCTTTCCCCATGGCCTTAAATGTGGCGACCATAAGATCATAGAAGCTGCGAGCTTTTCCTGCTCCAAGATTGTAAATACCACTCCCCTTAGCTGAGCTTGGCTTACCAAGTTCGATAATCGCACGTACAACATCTTTCACATAGATAAAGTCTCTTAACTGCTCTCCGTCTTTAAAACCTTCTTTATGGGACTTAAAGAGTTTCACTTTTCCTGTTTCAAGAATTTGTCCATGGGCCTTGTGAACTAAACTTCTCATTTCTTCTTTGTGATATTCATTTGGTCCATATACGTTAAAGAACTTAAGTCCAAACCAGTGTGCAGGTGTGTTTTCTTGGTCAAGGACCCACTCATCAAAAAGTTGTTTTGAATAACCATAAGGATTTAATGGTTTGTATTTTGGAATTGATTCATGATCATCATTGTATCCAAACTCTCCGGCCCCATAAGTAGCGGCTGAAGAAGCATAGATAAATGGAATCTGTAATTCAGTTGCAAGATTAAAAAGATTTTTTGAATAGAGAACATTATTTCTCATTAAATAATCCATATCCATTTGTGTCGTCGCAGAACACGCACCAATGTGATAGATACAAGAGAGGTTATCGAGAATATCAGCATACTCAGGGAGAAAAAGGTCATCAGCGTGAATATACTCTGCGTACTTTAGATTTCTAAGATTACGCCATTTTGTTGTGTCTCTTAAACGATCAACAATAACAATATTCTTATGACCAAGTTTATTCAATTCTCCAACAAGCACACTTCCAATAAAGCCTGCTCCACCTGTTACTAAAATCATATATCTTCCTTTCTAATTAAAATGACATTTGAATAGATAATCACTGCAAGTAATAAAATTAACTTTACTGAATCAGCTTTCACATAGATGTGATGATAAAAATCTAGTTCGGCCTGTATAACTTCGCTGTACGGATCCTCTACCTTTAATCGATTATATTTTTTTATCTCTGGTGAAAGCTTAAGAGCATATGCCCCAGGAAATAAAATTAGAACTGTACAAAGAATCATAAGGGTCTTTTTAAATTTTTCTTTAAAAGCTAAAAAGAATGAAGAGAGGATCATCAGCATGGCGACGACTAATTCAATATAATTAAACTTTGTAAAAATAGAGATCCCAAGGGCCGCGGCTTCATTTCGAGAAGAGACTTGCTTAAACACTTCAGGCACAGCGAAGAAATCAATAAATACCGTTGCTGTAAACCAAGCAAATGATAAGCATAGTACCCAAATGGTATATAACTTGAACTTTTTCATGACTTAATTGTACAGATGAATAAAAGCGATGACAATCACTCAAACTGAAACTCATGTTCACGAGCGATTTTTACCGCATTCACAACGGCCTTAAAGTTTCCTGAATCATATTTCTCAATAATATTTTCAATCACTTTATTAAATTTTTGAAAATTAAACGCTACGCGATACATTCCAATCGCTAACTCATGGGAAATGATAAAGACACCGTCTAATTGTGTTAATGCGACAGGGGATTTTGACTTTGGGTACCCTTCCCCATGACCCTCATGGTGATTTAGACAAAGTGATATAACTTCACTTGGGATCGAATCTTCACCCTCTAGAATTTTTACTATCTCACTTGAATGGTTCAAAATAGTTGAAGAGATATCCCTGTCCAGCTTTGCTAACTCTGACTTCCCTAAAGATTCATTCATCGCTAGTTTTGGATCCTTTATAGCAAGATCATGAAACATAGCGGCCATTGATATTTTCTTCCTGATGGCCTCACTCTCCCAGTTCATATGCTTACAAAGAATATTACTGAACGCAATCGTAAGAAAACTATGATCATAGATAAATGTACCTTTTGATCTTTCAAACATTTTAAAAAGAGACTTTGTTTTTAGATTCTTCGTTGAGTTTGAAAAATCCTCAACAGATTTCTCAACAAGATTAACAGTGTATTCGCTTACTCCAAAATTTCTCAAACATTCATGTAAGTGCGCATTTTCAATTCCCTTTCGTTGAACAGGACTGAGTTGCAGTTTTTGATCAATCAATTCTCTAGAGAAAAGATCATCTCCAAACCGTTCAAAGTCAGAATATAAAATGTAGATGTGTTTAACATTTCGCTCTTTATATTTGTTAATGAATTCCACACTCACTAACTCTCCAGAATGAGCAATTTTTATATATTTACTCTCATTTATCTTTAAATAGATATCGCAGAGTAGTTTTTCGTTACGAAATAATACGGAAATATCAAAAGGAACATAAGAAGCGATATCTCCTTCGATTAATTTTGCTAATGAATTACAAATTTCCAAGATTTTTAAGCTTCTCCCAATGACTAGAAAATCGCTTGGAATTGAAATAGCAGATGAGTTTTGGATGAATATAATTCTATTACCGAGTCTGGTAAATACCTCAGCAGCAATATCAGTTTCTGGATAACTTTGTGTATCAAAAAAGTATATAATATCATCATCAAAAAGATTAGAACTGATCTTACTAGCAGCAATCGTTTTAAAGTTAGAAACATTTTTAAAAGACACAACGACACTTTGTAACTTTTCAGCAATAATTGGATCTTTAGTTATAACAGCAATATTCATTATTTCCCCACTCTCTGTTTGCTGCGAAAGCTTAAAATATCACCAAGCTGCTTTTTTATGGTATTTAAAATTTCGACCTTCCCTTTTGTTGTCAAAAAGGTTTCGAGGTCACTCATTTGATATAAGAGAAGTACAATTGATTTATTGAGATGTGTTTTGAGTTCAAGATTTTCAATCAGATAATCTCTGATTGTCATGTTAAAGCCAGACTCAAAGCGGTGAATAACATTTTTTGTCGTATCAATATTCTTTTTGACTTCATCATAACTAAGTTCATCACAGAGGATTATACTATGAAAAATCTTTCTGGCATTATCCAAGAGTATTGTAGAATCTTGATAATTGTAAAAATTATTTAAATCTAAGCTTTTTGAATCAGCGGCAATACCTATTCCATAGAAAGTAATCTCACTCTCAGAACTAAAAAAAAACTCAGTTTCAAAACCAGTTGAAACAGGTATTTTTTCTTCATTTGTCTTAAAAGCATCTGTTAAATTTGAAGTTCCACCTTTTAAGATATCCCTTGCCCCATCTACTCCGAGAAGAAAAAAATCTACAAGCTTCAATAACTCAGAAGGATTCTTCGAAAATTGACTAAGTCTATCCTCGAGGAGATGGACATGCTCCTGAAGAGAGTTCATTCCCATCATTCCAGAGGAACCTTTTAAGCTATGAAAGTTACGGAAAATTAAAGTATACTTCTCTGCACTACTCTTAGAATCACTTTCAAAATTTAATAACTCGTCTTCAACTTCATCTAACAGTTCATTTGCTTCAATAATAAATTCGTCCAAAATATTGTTCATGCCAACATCTCGGCATTAAAATTCAAGTGCTTGAATGTGATTAAAATCACACAATTCAGGTTATTACTCTTAAAGTCTTAAGTGTGTTGCTTCGCGAGATATGGATGAACAATTAGGGCTACTGCAAGGATGCCAACTTCAAAAAGGGCAATAAGTGGAAACCAGAGTCCAAGCATTGTCACAACATCAGGAGGCGTAATAAGGGCCGATAAGACTGCAAAGCCCACATAGATATAACTTCTCATACTTCTCAAAGACTGCTTCGTCACAACACCCATAAAACCAAGAATGAGCATAATATTTGGAAGTTGAAAAACGAACCCAAGAAATACAAGAACCTTTGTTGAAAGGATAAGGTAGTCTTTTAGTCCAATAGTGGCCTCAATACCAGAGACACCAAAGCTCATTAGTGTTTCGAAGGCTAAAGGAAAAACAATAAAGTATCCAAAACCGATTCCTAAACAAAAAAGTACAAAGCCAATGAGAAGAAACGGCTTCACGGCCTTAACTTCGTAGTCATAAAGACCTGGCTTGATAAATTTCCATACAAAGTAGAACCATATTGGACTAGCAAGAATAACACTAGCGTAAAAGGAAACTTGGAACATCGAAAGAACTTTATCCAGTAAACCTAGAAAGACAACTTTCCCTTCCGCACCAAGTGCTTCACGAAGAGGCATCAGTAAAATCTCTTGAACTTTATCACCAAATGAATAGCAAATAATAAAGGAAACAAAAAGAGTTAGTACAACTCTAATCATAGTTGATCTTAGCTCTTCAAGATGCTCAACTAATGTCATTTGTTTCACTAAATTACTCCAGTATTAAAGTACTTAGACCATTAAACCGATTTATATTACTATAATACTTGTATAAATTAAAAATCACTTGAAGTAAAAGAAAATGAAAAAACTGCTTATCCCATTACTTATAATATCGAACACATATGCGTCTTCACTGCTCCATTGCCTAGGCAGCGAAGAAAATTACTATGCTAAGAAAAAGTATACTGGTCCAGTCTACCGACTAAACCAGGATATGATCGAAGAGATGACATCTATATCTAATCTTGAGGTGACTCCTGAGGCCTATAAGCGCATCTGCTCTTCATCAAAACGAAGTCCATCACTCCTACTCTTAAAAGAACTAATTATTAGAGACAGGAAAATATTTAAGAAAGAAGAAGGTTCAGACTTTCAATATGTCCACCTCAATGCTGTTCGAGACAGAGCTGGTATTATGCTCGTGAAATTTCTAAGCTCAGTACAATCTCTCGCGAAAGATCCAAAGTGTATTGAAAAAAATATTCCGGGTGTTAAACCACTATTTCAGCGCTACCTCTATCTAGAAGAGGAGCTTAGTTCAAAAAAAATTATCGGTGAAAAAGCTGATCTTGAAATTATCTTTGATAAGCTTGAAAGTATCGATGAAATTTTGAAAAAGTGTAATAATTATTAAGAGTAGAAAGTCGTTAACTTAAGATTATTCTCTTTTATAAACTCTTCAAGTCTAAGAACCATTGAGTCTGCTTTAATATAGAGATTATTTTCAACTAAGCCTAATACTTCAAAATTTTCTTCCTTCCCCATTGGGAAGATATGAGTAGCAAGGAACTCAAGCGGAGTTAGTTCCATGATTTTCTCTCGAGGGTATTTTGCCTTCTTGGTCGCACTAAATGCTTCTGCATCAATACCAAGTCCTTCGAGGTGTACTTCCGGGGAACGTAGCCCTCTTAATGTCATCAGTTCAACAATATCACTCTTACAACTTCCACAGCCACCAGAGGCCTTCGTTAGATTTGTAATTGTTAATAGGTCTTGAGCACCTTCGTTAATCACCTTTAAAACATCATTTTTCATCACGCCGAAACAACGACATAGAAGTTCATCCGTTGGTCTAAGAGAGCTATAACTTACAATAAATTCAAAGTTAAGACGTTCAATCATTGCCATCCAAAGAATTCCTTCCTCAAGAGGTAAGCCATTCAGTGATGCTGGCAGCTCACGACGCTGCTTCTTAGAGAAATTATTCAATGTTGTTTGAAATTTATTTTGGAGATCTAGTCTTTCTGGAAAAGAAATTGCACTTTCGACGATTCGGTCTCTAGCATCAATAATAAACTCGAAAGCAACTGGACCAAAAGTTGAGATAATTTCAAACTCTAAAGTAGGTCCAGTTAGTATCGACACTATTTCTCTTCTTCTCTAATAGTTAGGATTTCATATCCTGTATCTGTAACTAGAATTGTGTGCTCAAACTGTGCCGAGAACTTTCCATCTTTTGTCAGAACTGTCCAACCATCCTTAAGCACTTTGCAGTGCTTAGTCCCAAGGTTAATCATTGGCTCAATTGTGAATGTCATTCCTGGCTTCATTTGTGGACCAGTTCCACGCTTTCCAACATGAACAACCTGTGGATCTTCATGGAATTCACGACCAATTCCATGCCCACAGTAATCTTCAACCACTGAGTACCCCTCACGATGAGCGAGTTCTTCTATGACAGCACCGATATCACCGATAAAACCACCTGGTTTTACTTGTTCAATTCCGGCCATCATACAACGATAAGTTACATCGACTAACTTCTTTACTTCATCAGAAACATTTCCAACAAGAAAAGTTTTGTTTGTGTCACCATGAAACTTATTAAGGTAAGTTGTGACATCGATATTTAAAATATCACCATCTTTTAGAACATCTTTTTTACTTGGGATTCCATGACAGATAACTTCATTTAATGAAGTACAAACTGACTTTGGAAAGCCATGGTAGTTTAGAGGAGAAGGATAAGCCCCATGCTTGATAATATAATCGTGGCATAATTGGTTAAGCTCTTCAGTGCTTACACCTGGCTTAACAAATGGCTCAATATATTCGAGAGTTGCAGCAGCTAACTTTGAAGTTGCACGCATTAACTCTATTTCCCTACTCGACTTGATTGAAATCATAAAAACTCCATAAATGTTTAATCTCTTTTATGATTTTTTGGCCTTTTAGTCAAAGAGTTTCCAAATTTAGGGCACTTACGCATATAATTAGA
Organism: Bacteriovorax sp. Seq25_V; assembly: GCF_000447795.1. Classification (NCBI taxonomy): domain Bacteria; kingdom Pseudomonadati; phylum Bdellovibrionota; class Bacteriovoracia; order Bacteriovoracales; family Bacteriovoracaceae; genus Bacteriovorax; species Bacteriovorax sp. Seq25_V. The sequence goes on from NZ_AUNI01000014.1 coordinate 235,806, forward strand.
TTGAAAATATTACAAAATTGTACAAATAGCTAACGCATTGCGCTAGAAGGGCATATCAAAGAATAAGGAGTCTGTTTTGAGAATGGTTAAGTATTTAATTCCACTTGTAATTGCGGCCAATAGTCTAGCATCTGCGGGAAGCACACAATCGATAAATTATCGCCTGATGGATATTACAGACCAAGTAAAGGGTTCCGCAACTAGTAAGGCAGCACATTTAAATAATTTAGAAGTACGCAAAGAAATGCTGCTTATGGATTTGGATACTAGTTCAGCTCACAACGATATCATAAAGCAAGAAATCATCAACAATACTGAAAACTTAAAGTCGCTAATTCAAAAAACTGATAAATTTTTAGCTATAAGCCAGGAGTTTTCGACTCGAGTTGTAGATCAATTAAGCTCAGATAATGTTCTTCGTGGTGATGATCTATCTACTATCGATAATCTTATTAGAACACTACTTATTATCGCTGATCTTAATATGGAAATGATTAACTACTACCATACTGATTCGAATATCTCTGGTATCTTTAAAAGTTCAAATGAAGAAGCTATTGAGAAACACCTTATCAAGATGGGTGCTATCACTAACCTATTCAATCTCTTTGATACAGCTTATAAGCAGTTCTTTACAAATAGTCGTTTAAGAAGAATTGTTATTGATATCTATAAAACCCAATCTAAGCAATATCCAAATATAACAAGAGTTCACGACTATATGAAAACTGTGAACACAGACAAGTATAGAGAAATGACAAAACAATATGCTGTAGAGTTTGCAAATTCTCGAATCGATCTTCTTCATAAACTAAATCCTCTAATTACAAGACTGGTAGTGGTTAATGAGCAGCAGGCGATGACAAAGAGAATTGTTTCAGAAGAGTTTGATAAATTTAAGTATATAAGAGGCTCCGATACTATTACAGCTATTTTTGGAAAATTCACAAACTTCGTAAGCGGACTTTTTGGGAATCTTGTTGGAAAAATTAGATGGAGAAATGGTTACTTATTTAAGCATGAATGGGGAGAGAAGTTCATTGCAGGAAAGCTAAAGCCTCTCGATATTATCTCTGAGAAGACACCATTTGCTGCGACGGATTTATTTATCCCTGGTCACTTTGGACATATCGCTCTTTATCTTGGAACAGAAGCACAACTTAGAGAAGTAGGTCTTTGGAATGATCCAATTATAGCTCCATATCAGGAACAAATTAGAAATGGTAAAGTCATACTTGAGTCAATCAGACCAGGCTCACGTTTAACAACGATTGAAGACTTTATGCAGATCGATGAGATCACTCTAGTAAGACAGCCAAAGGTATTAGAGAACCTTGATCGTGCAAAACAAATTTACAAAGTTGCTTTTGAACAGCTTGGAAAAGATTATGATTTTAACTTTGATGTTCATACACTTGATAAAGTTGTGTGTTCAGAAGTTGTATACCATGCTTATGGCGATATCAAGTGGCCGACGGCCTATATCTTTGGAAGATTCACAATCTCTCCTGATGATGTAGTGTCATTAAGCTTATGGGACAAGTCACCTGTAGGGCTAGATATATCGATAATCGGTAATAAAGAAAATGAAGTAAAACGTATTGATATTAAAGACATGGCAGAGAATCTATCTTTTAAGTATAATAAGAAAAGATCTAAGTCCCTGGGAAAACCAGCCTTCGATAAAGTAACTAAGAAGTGTTATATGAGACAAAGAAATGTTGGTAATGATGATCACAGAAATTTCGGGCGAAAACAATACGTAAAAGTCTGTAATAAGAGTTATACACAACTTGTCTATGGACAATAAATAGTAAAAAGCGATAAATTGTCTACTATGAATACTAGTGGACAATTTATCATATTTAGACCAGAAGTCTCATCTTACCAAGATCATCATTTTAGAGAACAGGAAGAAAAAATTCTGCTTAGTTTGCCAGAATTAAAGAATTCCAAATATATTTCTGATTACAATATTGTACAAACTGAAATCAAATCAAATCCTAATCTTCAAATTATTTTCATCTCGACAAGTTATACGAAAATTGATCTCTACCAAGAAATCAAAAATCACATTACTCTTTGGATTCACCCTAACTCTGGTTATGACAATCTTTCTAAAGAGTTTATTGAAGATGCAAAGTTTCCAATAATAAATGGAAACGTGATTCGTGCTGATGCCGTTTTTCAATATATCATTGCATGTTTCCTTGATTCGCAAGGAGCTATTCCATTCTCTCCAAATTGGGATAAGAGTAGAACCTTTAAAAGGAGCTACATCTACAGGCACCACTCACTGATAGTTGGCTTAGGACATATAGGATCAAAGCTTGCTTCATTCTTTAATCTTAGTGGAATAAGCTATGATATCTATGATCCCTACTTAGCCATAACGCCAGAGAATCAAGTACATGAAATAGAACTTTCAAAGTACGACTCGGTTATTTTATCTTGTGGGCTTAATAAAACCTCGGCCCATATTATAAATACGAACAAATTAAAGTCAGCAAAAGATAGCCTAGTCATTATCAATGCCGCACGAGGAGGACTCATTGCCGAGAGAGACCTCATCAACTTCCTTGCAAGAAATCAAGAAGCTAAGGCCTATCTTGATGTTTATGAGAATGAACCAAATGATCTTTCTCAGTTTAAAGGATTAGCAAATATTAAGCTAACCTCACACATTGCGGGTGTATATGAAAATATTGATGAACAAATTATTGAATTTGAGAAAACCGCAATCAAAGATGGACTCACTTTAAAAAAAGCCGAGTTTGAATTAAAATATAAGAAAGCATTCCTCAAAAATAATATCATTGATGGAATACTTATCTAAGGTAACTTTATGACAAATATATTAGAAAATTTTAAATCATATTTATGCCCTCCTGGTTCTGGTGTTTTCACAGTTAATACCGCTAAAGAGAAAAAAGACATGCTCTGGCATAAATTGTATAATACGACTGAAAACGTTCCAGCAATTTGGGAAGCCCAACTTTCAGAGAAGGTAGAAAAAGATGGAGTTTTTCTAATTGGAGTATGCTCTGACTGCGGCGGAGGGATTCAAAGAGGAGCGAATTGGGGTCCATTATATCTAAGAAATACTCTTATCGAATCACATGCAGAACTAAAGTATGATGACCTAGGAGACATTAGAGTAATACCTCATCTCCTCCATGATAAGTATCTTAACAATGAGACTATCGAAAGTTGTCGAGATGCGCTTTATCAAAATAATAAATCGCCCCTACCAATATCACCTTTGAGCATTACAGAGAAGTTCTGCGATGACTTCTACTCAATCAATGCAGACAAAAAGCTATTTGCAATTGGTGGTGATCATTCAGTAAGTTACCCACTTGTAAAATCTTACTTAAAAAGTAGGAAAGACCGTGGAATAAAAGCCGGTATACTTCACTTTGATGCGCATACAGATCTATTACATACAAGACTAGGAATTGATCTTTGTTTTGGTAGTTGGCTAACACATGTTCTCGACGGACTTGACTCAAGTAAAGACTGTTACCAATTTGGGATTCGCTCAAGCGGAAAGTCAAAAGAGTACTGGGAAAAAGAATTTGGACTTAATCAGTACTGGACAAAAGAAGTAAAAGACATCGGTCCATATGAACTAGCTTTAAAAGTACGTGAAGAACTTCTAAAGTCTGGAGTTGAAGAATTATATGTAAGTTTTGATATCGATGCTCTAGATGCAAGTGTCGCAAGTGCAACAGGAACTCCCGAGATCGATGGTCTTATGCCCCATGAATGTTTAATAATTTTAAAAACAATAAATGAAAAAATAAAAATCACTGGTGCGGACATGGTAGAGATTGCTCCAAATGTTGGGAATGATCCAATGGCCGCCAAGAAAACACTTGAAGTTGGAGCTGTTATTTCAAGCTTTTTGATTGAGGCACTGGCAAATGCCAATAATTGATTTTCCAAATATCGATACAGCAGATGAAAATGGACTTCTTGCTTTAGGAGGCGATCTTCATCCAGACTCACTGCTACTCGCCTACGGCCGAGGCATTTATCCATGGCCAATTGGTAGAGACTTTCCTATGGCCTGGTTCTCTCCAAGTAAACGCGGAGTAATTTTTACCGAAGACCTTCATGTTTCTCGAAGCCTTTTAAAATTTATTAAAAAATGTGATTTTTCTGTGACCTTTAACACAGACTTCAAAGAAGTGATAAGTACTTGTGCCAAGGTTCACAACCAATCGCGAGAAGGAACATGGATCACAAAAGAGATTATTGACGGCTATACGGAATTTCACCATCATGAACACGCCTATAGTATCGAAGTCAGAAACCCCAAAGGAGAACTTATTGGTGGTCTATACGGTGTTATCCTGGGCGGATTTATAAGTGGTGAGTCCATGTTTCATAAAGAAAAGAATGCATCAAAGGTTGCCCTCTTCGTCCTCTTATATAATCTCAGAAAGCTTGGTATTCCATACCTTGATACACAGATGATCACCAACACCACAAAGAACTTCGGTGCGACCGAGATCTCTCGTGATAAATTCAAGCATCTACTTCAGATGTCTTTAGGGATGAAAAAAATTGATGTTAAGAATTTTAATCTCAACATCCATGAGATTGCGCAAAGCCTTACAAACTAACAATCTGCCCAGAAATCTTAACTGGTCTCATTTCCACTTTTTGGTGAAACGAACAGTCTCCACAAGAATTACATAGGGCTAGATTAAGTTTAGCTTCCTTTTCAAAGAGAAAAGCATTCGTGTGACATACTTCATTTAATTCAGAAATGTCACTTTCTGAAATCTTTGATTTTGCCACAGGAAAGAGTAACGAGTTAACAGTAACCTCAGATCGACTTACTCCATTTAATGAAAGTAAATTTAGACGCTTAAAAAAAGAATTAATTGTACCTGATGACGAGTAAATTTTTTTATTAAAAATCATTTAACAACCTCTGAAATATTTAAACCGAGAGTCACCCAATCCATCGCGATCAAGTCTACATTAGTATGCGAATAGAAGTTCTCAAAAGAATAGAGAAATCTAAGAGATGGATTAATTACGTGGAAACGACTCATCATATGCTGAGAAGGCAGTGAATGCATAATAAAACTGATATCACCGTGAGCATTTTCTGTCGTCGCAAATAAGATTTCTTCTTCTTCAAAATGTGGAACAGAGAAATGAGCACTATCTGCCGAGAATACCGGAAAGCCTTCGACTAGTCTTACAATATTTGAACTAACTTCAAGAACCTCTTCAAGTCTAATCAATAGACGATCATATGAAGACCCTGAAATCCCAAGCGGAACTTTCAATTCAAGCTGATCGTAGAGATAGAATGGTTGATTTTTTCTAATATCATAACTAACACCAAAGCTTCTTAGGCCCAGTCCACTTAGACCAGCTTTTAATGGATGAATTGTCTTATTAGAAATCATCGTCTTCTTTACAATTCTATCTAGAGAAACAATTGAAGACTTTAATTTTTCAAGCAATGGACCATACTTTTGAAGTAATTCGATACACTTTCTGAGCCAGCCTTCTGGAAGTCTCGATTCAAAATCATTAGTAATTATAGGATATGGTCGACCTGAATCGATCTGACAAAACAACATATAGAAATCATTTTGAATACTTTCACAGAGTTCATTCGCAGACTTTTCATCGATTAGTAAAAAACTTTCTTTCAAAGATTGAATATGCTCATAGAGACGCGAAATTTCAAGAAAAAGCATTTTCTTGGCTTCAAGGTATTGAGTATAAGTGGTTCCTTTAAGATATGATTGGACTTCAAACCAAAGAAGCTGATACGAAAATGGGGTATAAATATTGAAATGACTAATATACTTTGGATAGTCGCTTATATTAATTTTTTCAAATCGTTTCTCTAGGCCTATAAATGGAGAATCTTGAGAGACCTTCATCTTTTGAATGTTCTTACCGTTTGTTAAGAACTCAAAACTCACATCGCTTGACTCTACACCATACTCATGAAGATTCACATTAAGATAATCATAGAGATCATTTTCTATTGAAGAATCACGAAGGACATCTCCCTTAACAAAATCTTTTTCGAGAAAGTGTGAATTATCCTTCTCAAGAATCTCATGTTGAATACGCTCATCGACATAGAAAGTGATACCAAAATTTTTGTATACTTCTTTTTCTTGATAGAAAAGAGAACTCCAAATTTGAGAGTATGACTGCATTGTTTGACCAAATAAAAGAGGGCAACCAATATAACGAATCTGCTCTTTTTCAAGATCATGGAATATATAAATTAATAAGTAGCGGCTTTCAGTAATTCCGTACTTATTTTTTAAGTGAGAACTATTTAAAAGATCCAAGCAAGTGACACCTACGCATGAAATTGAACTTTTTGCACCAATTTCCGCAAATAAATCGGCGAGTTCATCCTTACGATGGATCTTTAAAGAATCAGTTATCTTCTTTACAATCATTTCACTTCTCCACTGACTTCAGCTTCAAGAACGGAAGTGAAATTTTCAAAACGAGGAGGACAACCTGGTACGAAAGAAATCTCTCCCTTAAAATTAGTAATCTCATTTACTGTCTTTAGCATTCCCTGTGATTCGAAAATACCACCTGAAGTACTGCAAATACCAAAAGAAATAATTCTCTTTGTACTAATTCCTTCAATACTATTTAAAAACTCAATGTCTCGTGCACTTAACTTCTTCCCAATAACGATGATATCTGCATCATCAATATTTGTAGAAGAAGAGAAGTTACTAAAAGAAACTTTCTCATTAAATTTTGATATCTCTAGGCAGCAGCTCCCAAGGAACCAATGAAACTTTTTTCCAGTTCTTTTTGAATACGCATCACAGTACGTTTGATAATTATTCACTTTTCACCATCATTTCTTTCTTTTAAAAACTTGTACTTTCTCAGCACTTTCTTCCTTTACCCCTGTGATATAATTCCAACGAATATCTTCAGGGAAAATTGGTCGATCAATTACAACCTTATTACAAGTTTGAACCTTTCCAGTTCTTTTTACCCAATTATATATTTTTTCAGCTGTCCCATAGCTCCCACTATCGTATTCAATATACTCATAAAACTCGCTTCCCTTCGAACGATAAGTTGACAAGTAAGTAACGGCCTTTTCAAAGGCAACATTTAGTTGTGCTGAGGAACAATATGCTAGTTCTTTTTCCTGGTTATAAACAAGCTTTCCTTCTGGACCACGGTAGTTTCGCATCCACTCTCTCTTTGCACAATCATAGACGAGATTATCTTTATTTAAGAAAAAGAATGCTCTTAGATATTCATAGTACCAATGCGCATTTAAATCTGCTGTAATCTCATAACCTTTCACAAATTCCTGGCAAGCGTAGAATAAGTCTTTCTTCGTGCGGTAAAACTCTAAAAAATATGTTGGGAAATCCACCTCTAAATTTAGCATCTTCTTGCGACTTTCTTCTAACTCCGAATAAATTGATTCACAGCTGCGTCTTAAAGTTCTCAATTCTTTCGTCGAAAAAAGATGACCTTTTTCAACAGCAAACTTTAAAGCATTAGTTGGAAGAACTTGTCCGTAAATTTTATAAGCAGGAAAACTATTATCCTCTCCTAGAATACGGCCCCTACCATTTTCTAGAAAAGCCTTTGACTTTGGCCAGTCAATAACTTGCACAAGATCCTTGAATGATCTCACCTCTGCATACTTTGGATCTGCCTGGGAAACCCCAATCAAAAGAATATTTGAATCCCATTTCGAAAAAGTATCACACGGATAAGTCTTACAGTACTGCTCTACAACCCCAGAGATAATTCTAACTTTAACAATGTTAGAAAAGTGCTTTGGGTTTTGTTCAGCGATTGCCTTGTCAGCACCAAAGAAAATTACTCTTTGAGGCAACTTTGATTGATTTAAAAGTTTCGGAATAAATGCGTCATGATACGGAGGATACTCAATTGCATTTTTCTCTTTCGTCCAAACATTACTCTCTTTACAGTAAGCATGATTAAAAACTTTTTGACCAGAAACCATATCCAACTCGTAATGATAAGGCGAATTGGCGGGAGTAGTTACTACGACGTCAACAAGGTTTTTATTAATATCGAAATCTACTGGAGGGTCAAAAAATTGATGAATTGTGGTTCTCCCCTCATAGTCTACAGAGCTAAAGTTACGATCAGTATTGAACCACTCGGCCTCAGTGTCCTTAGTGTCAGTCAAAACAACATTTCTTGAGCAAGAATATGCGACAATAAGCATTAAAAATAAATTGAGTCCTCTTAACTTTTTAATTTGACAAATCCTCTGTAAAAGTTCAAAATTCTTTTCTGTATCCACAAGATTTTTGATACCAAAATAGTTGTAATTATTAATAATTTTAATATTTATATTACGAAAATGGTAGAAAGAATTTAATCTAAATGCTCAGATGGTGGAATCGGTAGACACCCAGGATTTAAAATCCTGTGGGCTTCACGGCCCGTGCGAGTTCAAGTCTCGCTCTGAGCACCATGTTTTTCCAAGAAATTTGATTAAATAGACTGGTCTCAAAAAAAAGGCGCTAACGCTTATTTTTTTGAATTTATAATTAAGCATCTCAGCGCTAAAACCCTTCGGCTTTTATCGCAGGATGTGGCCCTGAGCACCATGTTTTTCCAAGAAATTTGCATGACTACTTACCTATAAGCATAAGTAAATATTAGATGATGTCCAAACTTTGATCACCCCCCTAACATAATTTCAAACTCCCCCTAAGCTAAACTCTCTCATGTCATACTGAGATATATTTAAATAAATGAGGGAAAGATGAAGAAATTAGTCACATTCGCAGCTTTAGTTCTATCAATTAACTCTTTTGGAGCAGTAACAAAAGGGAAGAACTGGGTCATAGATAAACATGAAGTTCAAAATGAGCTTGTAAGAAATTTAACAGCGAACCAGGACTGTTTTCTTGAATCAATCAATGACAATAGTGGTGAAGTCTTATTAAAGATCAAACTCGAAGCTGATGAGTTTGATGCAAATAATGAATTTGTGGCAAAAACGACAAAAGCAACCGATAGAATTATCAAGCTTAAACTGTCCCAAGACTCAAAATCATCTGAATATACAATTGACTTATATTACGAAAATATGTGGGATAGACACGACACGAGCCGTGCTATCTCATCTGACCTACAAGCATTCAAAGTAGGAGTTGAAAGTAGAAACTTCTCTGGTACAGGCTTTTTCTCTGAACCGGCACACACATTTTTTTACTGTAAATAAATGAAACAAGCGGCTTGAGGAATCTTAGGCTGCAATTTTATTATTTGCATTGATTATTTTTGAAATCAATTTCCCTAGAATTTCTGTATTTTTTTGGGATACATTTATAAATGCGAATCCAATACCTTTTGGTCGACCATCGGCCACACGCTTGATCTTGAAGTCACATGAAATAGATTCGCTAACAAGTCCTTCATTAAAAAATAATGTCCCGGATCTATCTTTAGTATGATCTACACCATCAAGTTTAACAAGTTCAATAAAGCCACCACTCAAACTAATATTAGTAAGATAGCCTTTATACTCATTATCTCGAATCATAAATGTAATGGCTTCACGAATATCTGCACGATACTCACCTCTTTGCACCAAATAGATTGATTTTTCTGAATTTGCTTTGTCTTCATAGTGAAGAGAGACTTCTGCGGAAAGCTCCAAGATATCTTGCATATCCTTCCACTGCAAATCACCACTACGCTTAATCTTAGAATCTTTTAGTTCACCGGACTCTTTCATATGAAGTAGTTCGTCAAATCGTAATGGCCCTTTATTTCCAGACTCACTTTTGATGAACCACACCTTACTATTTAAGAATTCAAATGTTTTTCCATTTCTTAAATCTTCTAGACCTAAGTCTTTATCGCTATATATCTTAGCAACAGATGAATTTGTCTGATTATTTTCATTGATCCTATTTTGTAGAATCTCAATTTTAGTCATTGCCTTCTTAAGGTTATTTTTAAGGAGATCATTTTCAATAGTAATATTTTGAATTCTTAAGTTTGATTTTTCTAAGCGTTCTTCGAGTTCGATACGCTGCTTGTCATCTCTACTAAGCGTTGTGATCATATCCCTAAGGGTATTTACTCTAGCAATAACCTCATCTTCCTTACTAATAACACGAGATGATAAATCGCTGATCTCTTTTTTAATATCTTCAAATTGTTCAAGGTGAGAATTATCAACTTCAATGACTTTCTCTTCCTCTATATCTCGTTGTAAAGTAACTTCATTAAAAGGCACAGGATGAAATAGTGGAACAGGAATCTCTGCCTCACAAAAAGTAGCTGCAACTTTAATCTCATGAGGAATCTCAGGATGAGAAAGGAGTGGAACCCAGGCCCTATCTTCAGGAGCATAGACAAAACTGTTGATGAACACTTCTCTTTCCACCACTTCAACGTGGAGATCATTAAGATTTATAAACGCAAAAGTCCCCTTGCGTTTACAAATAAAAAAGTGTTTTTCTTTCAATTTTGTATCTATCATAATAAACCTACTAAACTAATCGGATAACTAACTAAAAACCTTTAATTATATGAAAATATATTGATAAATATGAAATTAAGTAACGAAGTGATAGCTAAAGCTATTGAAATTATTGAAGATATACTTGTACAAGAAGCTTTATCTGAAAAGCAAATTATTAACGCTCAGACCGAAGTTCTATCGCTCTTTAATGTTGATACAGTTGAGAATATTACAAATGAGGAACTCCAACTTGAAGACAGCAGTGAATTCTACCTGGGTGATATTCATCATCACGCTTTGAATAATTCAATTTTTGACTTCTATAAAATATTAAAGAATTTAGAGGGTGAATCTACGATCTGTGATATTGGAAGTGCAGCTTCTCTTCTATCGATTACTGCAAACCTTTTTTTTCCAAAAATCAAAGTTATCTCCGTTGAACCAATTGCCTCGAGAATGAAGGCAGCAATATCTTTAAACGAAAATCTCTCCTCTCACCATGAGTTTTATGAAACTATTTTCGATGAGAGATATAAGAAACTATATTATGACTATGCCTTACTCTACTTTCCTACAGGTAAGTCCTTAGAAAATATTTTAAAGTCTATCATGACTGACTCAAGTAGAGGTATCATTGCGATTGAATCTCATGGAGATCTCCTCACTAGACTAGATCAAGTCGGTAAATTAAATAACAAGAAAATATTTATAAAAATGGTATCTCCAAGACATCATCCTTATGCTTATATTTATGAAGTTAACACAAAAGAAGAAGATAGCAGCAGTGATTTAATTCTTAATAGAATATATAGCTCTGAGTATATTGCTCTTAAAATAGATGATTCAAGTGGCTCTTGGATAGGGCTAACTGAAGGTATTGAGATTTATTTCAAGGAAAGTAAAAATAACCTAATCACTCTTAAATATCCTCCACGTTCAATTTCCTTTGATGAAAACTTTCAATTTCTTCGTGAAGAAGATATCTCTTCAGAAACAAAAGGAATTTTAAAACTCATGAAGGATAAAAACTCAAAAATAAGAAAAGTATATCCTGACCTCAAAAAAGTTGAGCTGGCGAATGGAATGCTTCTCTGCTTCGATGATCTAGGGAAAAATCTGATAGGCTAATTTTTCTCCTACTTCATTATCTCCTAACCAAATCCACGGTAGAGTCTTTGCAAACTCAGCATTTTTCAACTCAACCTTCGATTTTGGAAAACTAAAAGTAACAGTATCTTTATTTTTAGTTACTCTAATTTTCTCACCTTCCCTCATCGCCGGTTGAATTTCCTCGACTTCAGAAAAAAAAGGTTTAAGACTTGCTTGATTAATTTCTTTACTTGCATCACTCCAGGCCTGTTTTAAATGCTTGGCCTCCACATCTCGACGGAAAGTAAAGACTAACTCATATGACTCTTCTTTTTGTAGCTCCTCTAGAGAGCGGACCTGATTTTTAGCAAATAGCTCAAGCTCATAGACTTCAAATCTAAAGAAGGTAAAAGTTAATAGACCCTTTCCGACGAGGGAAAGGGCAAGGATCGAATGTGAAAATAAAAATAATAAGATTATTTTTCTAAAAGGAAGTGTCCTACAAACCATTGATCTCCCCCATCATATTTAAATAATTCAGAGCATGCGAGATAGAAAACTCTCCAGTAGTTAAACCACTTTTTAGCTTCTCCTGGCGGGTAAGCCTTTTCAAAGAGTGAAAAAACCTGCTCTTTATTTGCGTCCATATTTTTTAACCAATCTTCACATGTACGATGATAATGATAACCGTTGACCTTCCACTTTGAAGCAAGTTTCATATTTGATCCAACTTGCTCAAATATATCGTAGGAAGGCATGATACCTCCACTAAAGAAGTACTTTGCCATCCAATCGGTATCATCTTTTACTTCGTACGGATAACAAAATTCGCGGTGACAAAAAATATGAATAAATAGCTTACCATCTGAATTTAGCCAGCCGTGAATGCGATTTAAAAGTTCTTTATAATTTCTCATATGCTCGAACATTTCAACAGAAACAATTCGATCAAAAGTCTCTTCTAATTCTAAGTTGGCAACATTCGCAGTACGGATCTCAAGGTTTTTAATTCCCTCTCTTTCACAAATTGAATCGATATAGATCTTTTGAGTTTTAGAATTTGAAATAGCTACAAATGTAGAATTTGGAAATTTTCTTGCGAGATAGAGACAAAATGATCCCCAACCACAACCAAGCTCTAAAACTTTTTGTCCATCTTGCAGTCCAGCTCTTTCAATAACTTTTTCAAACATTCTATCTTCAGCATTATTGAGATCATCACCAGTTTCGTAATAAGCACAACTATATTTGAGTCTTTTGCCAAGACACAGTTTAAAAAAATCTGTTGGAACTTCATAGTGTTGCACATTAGCAAGCTCCTCCATTATAGCAACATGAGACTTTTTGAGTTCATTGATAAAGCCCATCTTCCCATCCATGCCAGAAGCTTCTAGTTCAGATAATCTCTCTTTTAATAAAGAGCGTATACCATAGCGAAGAACAAAGTCAGGAAGAACTCCTTTTTCAACCAGCGAGTCTAAAGTAACAAATGAAGGCAATGCTTTAGATATTGTAGCAATCATGACTTTCTCCTAGGTAACAATGGAAAGAAAACTGATGTACTTTCAAAATATTCTTTCTCTCCCTCTCGTTTAAAAACTCCATTACGAGCGTCTCTTTCAATAATAGGAATACCTGAAACAAAGTTAAGTAGGTAAAAGATTATTGCAACACTAATAAATGAAAACCAACCTAAAGCTCCTTGTGATAGTGTCGTTAGAAATAATCCAACCCAAATCATCCATTCACTAAAATAATTCGGGTGACGAGAATACTTCCAAAGACCCACATTACATGTACGATTTTTATTCCTTGCCTTAAATTGAAACAACTGCCAATCAGCAACGGTCTCAAATACAGTAAATATGAAGACAAAAGAAATTCCAACAAAGAAAAGAGCTTCGTTAACAACTACTCCATGTGAAAATAAAAGAAGTGGGATACTAAGGAGAGAGGCCAGAAAGCCTTGTAAAATAAACATTCCGATAAAACCAACATTTGTCTTATTCCAATTGGTTTTAATTTCAACATAACGACGATCCTCTCCTTCTACAGAGAAACGATAAGCAAGAAATAATCCAAGTCGAAAAGACCAAAGAAAAACAACTGTAATAAAAATAATATCTAGCTGCCCGATAACTTTCCCAGACAAGTAGTAATAAAAAGCTGTCAGCAAAGAGAAAGAAAGTCCCCAGACCGAATCAATGTGACTAGATTTTCCAAGCACAAGTGAAACAACCCAAGCAATGATAAAAAAGGCGATCCCTACACCAAATCCGTATAAATAATGTTCTAAGATTAAACTCATTCCTACTCCTATACATTTTATTGTACACAGAATTAGAGAAAAAGCTCAATGGCCGTCTAGGTTTTGTAAAGGCCCAAAACGAGAGTCTTGGGCCAATATTTTTAGATTATTAGAGGTTTAATGGGCGATTATCAGTTGCAATAAGAGCTGCTTCTTTAAAGGCTTCAGAATAAGTCGGGTGTGGATGACAAATTCTTCCAATATCTTCTGCAGATGCTCTAAATTCCATCGCTGTCACTGCTTCTGCAATCAGGTCAGCAGCACGAGGTCCAATCATATGAACACCTAGAATTTCATCTGTATTCTTATCAGCAATAACCTTAACAAATCCTTCAGACTCATTAGAAGCTCTCGCTCTCCCACTCGCTTTAAATGGAAACTTACCAACTTTAATTGCAATTCCAGCTTCCTTAAGCTCAGCTTCAGTCTTTCCAACAGAACTAACTTCAGGCCATGTGTAAACAACACCAGGAACTAAGTTATAGTTAATGTGTGGTTTTTGTCCTGCGAGTAGTTCAGCGATGTAAACCCCCTCTTCTTCAGCTTTGTGAGCAAGCATCGCACCTTTTGTCACATCTCCAATTGCATAGATATGAGCTACGTTAGTCTGTAAGTGATCATTCGTGTGAACACGTCCTCTTTCATCAAGAGCAACACCTGCATTTTGAATTTCAAGCCCATCGACAAATGGTCTTCTTCCAACAGCAACAAGACAGTAATCACCTTCGAGGGTAATTTCCTTATCACCTTTCTTAGCTTTTGCTGTAACTGTTACATTCTTCCCCTTAGAAGAAACATTAGTTACACCATGACCAAGATAGAACTCCATTCCTTGTTTTTTAAGAACTTTTTGCAGCTCTTTTCCAAGGTCTTTATCCATTGTCGCGACAATTGAATCAGCGTATTCAACAACAGAAACCTTTGCTCCAAGTCTTAAAAAGACTGAACCAAGTTCAAGACCAATAACACCACCACCAATTACGATCATGTGCTTTGGACACTCTTCAAGCTTTAAAGCTTCAGTTGAAGTAATGATTCTTTTCTTATCAATTTCAATTCCAGGAATTGAAGATGGCTTCGAACCTGTAGCGATAATAAAATTCTTTGCTTTTAAAATCGCTTCTTTCTCACCAGTAACTTTAAGTGTGTGAGAGTCAACAAAAGAACCCAGTCCCTTGTAAACATCTACTTTATTTTTTTGCATAAGATATTCAACACCACCACTAGTATCCGAAACAACTTTTGCTACACGTGCTGCCATTTTTGCAATATCTGCTTTTACTTTACCAGTTGAGATCCCATGATCTTCGAATGAATGAAGAGCCTCGTGATATCTCTCACTTGAGTCTAGCCATGCTTTAGATGGGATACATCCCACGTTTAGACATGTTCCACCAAGTGTTGAGTACTTCTCAACGATTGCAGTTTTCATTCCTAGTTGTGCGCATCTTACCGCGCACACATATCCACCAGGACCAGAACCAATAATTACTACATCATATTCATTATTACTCATGATAATTTCTCCAAACTTTTTGATTAAACATCAAGTAGCATTCTGGCCGGATCTTCAATCATCTCCTTAACCATTTTTAGGAATGTTACAGACTCTTTCCCATCTACGATTCTGTGATCGTAAGAAAGTGCTAAGTACATCACTGGGTGAATAACAACTTGTCCATTAACAGCAACTGGTCTCTCTACAATATTGTGCATACCAAGGATTGCTGATTGAGGAATATTAATGATTGGAGTTGATAACATAGAACCAAAAACACCACCGTTTGTGATTGTAAAAGTACCACCTGTCATATCATCAACAGAAAGTTTCCCATCTCTTCCCTTAAGAGCAAGTCTCTTAATTTCTTTTTCAATTTGAGCAAGACTTAGAGACTCAGCGTTTCTTACAACTGGAACAACAAGACCCTTTGGAGTCGAGACTGCGATACCAACGTCAGCATAATCGTGGTAAATAATATTATCACCATCGATTTGAGCGTTAACACCTTTAATTTCCATCAGAGCTTTAGTACAAGCTTTTGTGAAGAAACTCATAAATCCAAGACCGATATCGTGCTTATCTTTGAAAGCATCTTTATATTTAGATCTTAGTGCCATTACATTGTGCATATCAACTTCGTTAAAAGTTGTAAGCATCGCTGTAGAATTCTTAGCCTCAGTTAGACGTGAAGCAATTGTCTTTCTTAGACGTGACATTTTCTCAACAGACTTCTCTCTTGAAGCTCCGCCACTTGGAAGCTGAGCTGAAAGCTCAGCAGCTGGAGCCGAAGCTGTTTTCGCAGCAGGAGCTGAAGCTTGAGCGTTCATCGCGTCTGCTTTTGTAATACGACCATCTTTCCCAGACCCAGAAACAGAAGAAGGATCAACACCTTTTTCCGCAAGGATTTTTCCAGCAGCTGGAGATGGATAATTCTTATCTCCACCAGTCGCAGCAACTGGAGCAGCTGTAGGAGTAGCAACAGGAGCCGAAGCCGCTGGAGCAGGAGCTGAAGGAGCTGCGCCGACAGCATCAGTATCTAGTTCAGCAACAGCGTCACCGATTTTAAGATCCGTTCCTTCTTCAACAAGAATTTTAATCACCCCACTCTGCTCAGCAGGAAGAGGAAGAGTTGCTTTATCTGATTCAACTTCTACAAGTTCATCACCCTCATTAACATAGTCACCATCACTTACTAACCATGCTCCTAAAGTTACTTCTGAAATAGATTCACCAAT
This sequence comes from Bacteriovorax sp. Seq25_V, assembly GCF_000447795.1. Classification (NCBI taxonomy): domain Bacteria; kingdom Pseudomonadati; phylum Bdellovibrionota; class Bacteriovoracia; order Bacteriovoracales; family Bacteriovoracaceae; genus Bacteriovorax; species Bacteriovorax sp. Seq25_V. Next base: position 252,440 of record NZ_AUNI01000014.1, read on the forward strand.
TGGTGGAATTGTTATTTGTATCTTGGCCATATACTAGTCCTTTTTAAATGCTTTAGTTACGATTTCTGCTTGTTCTCTTAAGTGTACTGATGCATATCCAGAAGCTGGAGAAGCCGAGGCTTTCCTTGCAACACAATCAATATCCTTGAAAGTATCTCTCCATCTTAGAAGGTATGTCCAAGCACCCATATTATGTGGTTCTTCTTGTACCCACCTTAGATTTGCATTCTTATATTTCTTCTTAATTGCTTCAATTTGTTCAATTGGAAGAGGATATAATTGTTCAATACGAACAATAGCTGTATCTTTGCGATTATTTTCTTGCTGGTGGTTTAATAGATCGTAGTAAATCTTTCCTGTACAGAAAACAACAGTCTTAACATCTTTTGCATTTACCCAAGAGTCATCAATTAGTTCTTGGAATTTACCATCAGTAAATTCAGAAACCTTTGAAACACACTGAGGATGTCTTAAAAGAGACTTTGGAGTGAATACGATTAATGGCTTTCTAAACTCCCACTTTAACTGACGTCTTAATAAGTGGAACATGTTTGCTGGTGTCGTTACATCACAAACAACCATATTGTACTCAGCACATAACTGAAGATATCTTTCTGGACGACATGAAGAGTGCTCAGGTCCTGCTCCTTCATAACCATGTGGTAGAAGCATTACAAGGTCACTCATTCTTCTCCACTTACTTTCAGCTGCCGAGATGAACTGATCGATCATAATTTGTGCACCGTTTGAGAAATCTCCAAACTGCGCTTCCCAAATATTTAGAGATCTTGGAGTTGCTTGAGTATAACCATACTCAAACGCAAGAACTGCATACTCAGAAAGAAGAGAGTTATAAACATAAACACGACCTTGATCTTTTTGAATATGATCAAGTCCACAGTATGCTTCGTTGGTATTTTCATCAAATACCTTCATGTGACGATGAGAGAAAGTCCCTCTAATTACGTCCTGACCAGTGAAGCGAATATTATGATTTTCAGTTAGGAGAGAACCATAAGCAAATGTTTCGGCCATTGCCCAGTCAAGTGTGTCACTTTCATAAGCTTTAACTCTATCGTTAAGGATTTTTTGTGCCTTACGAAGTGTTTTAAAGCCAGCCGGAACCGTAGTCACCGACTTCAAAATCTTATCAAGCATTTCTTTAGTAACTTTTGTTTCCGGTGAAGATAAAAAATCCTCAGGCTTTGACCAACGAAGATCTAACCATTCTTTGTGTGGACCTTTTACTCTTGCAGGGAGTTCTTTCTGCTTAACATTGTTAAAGCGATCTGAAAGAAGTTGCTTAAAGTGTTCTTGCATCTCATGAGCAAGAGCTTGCTCAACCTCACCTTTAGCAAGTAGTTTTTCAAGATAGAGCTCACGTGGATTTTTTTGTTTTGCAATTAGTCCGTATAAGTGTGGCTGTGTATACTTTGGCTCGTCACCTTCATTGTGACCATGCTTTCTATAACAAACCATATCAACGAAAACGTCTTTCTTAAATTTTTGTCTAAACTTAACAGCAAGTTCACAAGCAAAAACAACATCCTCTGGCTCATCACCATTTACGTGGATAATTGGAATATCAAGCATCTTTGCTACAGAAGTACAGTAGTTAGAACTTCTGGCATCTGTAAAATCTGTTGTAAAACCAATTTGATTATTAATTACAAAGTGAACCGCACCACCGGCTCTATAACCTGGAAGTTCAGACATTTGAAGAGTTTCATAAACAATCCCTTGACCTGCAACAGCAGCATCACCATGAATAATGATTGGGATAATTTTTGATTCATCACCTTCGTAAGCAATATCAATTTGTGCACGACAGTAACCTACAACAACAGGAGCAACTGTCTCCAAGTGTGAAGGGTTTGGAAGAAGCTTTAAGTAAACTTCTTGTGATTCTTTCTCACTAAATGTTTTCTGCGCCGACGTGTAACCCATGTGGTACTTAACGTCACCATCCCCCATTGCTTCTTGTTGCTCTAGAGAATTACCTTCAAATTCAGAGAAAATATACTCATAAGTTTTTCCAAGAGTGTTTGCAAGAATATTTAGACGACCTCTGTGGGCCATACCGATGATAAATTCTTTTGCTCCGTGCTCAGCACCTTCGTTAATAATTGAATCAAGAGCTGGGATTGTCGACTCTCCACCTTCGAGTGAGAATCTCTTTTGTCCCGTATATTTTGTTTGAAGGAAGTTTTCAAAAACGTTTGCTTCGTTTAGTTTTTGAAGAATTCTCTTCTTTTTTTCTTTTGAAAAGTTTTTCGTTAAGTAGCCTTTTTCGAACTCTTCACGAATCCATCTTCTCATATCAGTATCATTAGAGTGCATGTACTCGATACCGATTTTTCCGCAGTAGATTTTACTCATGTGCTCGAAGATTTGTCTTAAAGTCGCTGGTCCACCAAGACCTGCAAAAGAACCACAATAGAATGTTGTATCTAAGTCAGACTCACTCAGATTGTAATCAGGAAGAGTGATACGTGCGTGACGATCTCTTCTCGGTCTAATTGGGTTAGTGTCAGAAAGAAGGTGACCTCTTGCTCTGAATGATTGGATAAGTCTAAATACATTAAACTCTTTTTTTAATGCATCTTCAGATACCTCTCCACCTGCTCCACCTTTACCCGCACCAAACTCAAAACCAAGAAAAAAGTTTCTCCAACTTTCTTCGGCCTCTTGTGGGTTTGCTTTGTACTGTTCGTAAAGGGAATCAATGTAAGAAATGTCTGAACCTGCAAGATGAGAAAAATCTAGCGTTTTCATGAACTGTCCTTTAATGGCGTAAATACGCGATTAATAAAATGTAATTGGCCAAATGACCGATTAATATAAATATATTACAAATGATAACAGTTAGTGAAGTAAGTTTTTAGGGGGAAGCTTTGACCTTACCTGTTAAAATCTTAACAATTAGTAAGGTCCATTTACTTAGTGAGTTTGACAGCCTTCTTTCTCAAGGTCGAGACAGTCTTTTGCTTGTTCTGGATTCTCTTTACAATCTTCTTTCTTTTCGCAGAACATACAATCTTCACCGATAACCTTTCCCAGTCCTCCGCAAGATCCTTTTAATTCACGATTCGATAGAATAACACCAATGGCCATCCCGAAGATACACACCATTAGCACACCAAGAGTCACAAAGAAAATTTCCATAAATACGCCTCTATTTTACTATAGTATCGAATTGTTTCGTTGATCTGTGCAGGTATATTCTAGCACCATTTTGATCAGTTTTTTCACTTCGATAGATAAAAAATGCTTTCATACCATGTTCGACTGCGAATTGATATCCCTTCTCGCTTCCCATGGCCATCAATGCTGTCGCCCAGGCATCAGCATCCATGCAAGTATCCGAAATAACGCTAACTGAAGCCAGAACACCTTCAACCGGGTGCCCTGTCTTAAAGTTTATTGTATGCTGATACTTCTTCCCATCCTGCTCAAAGAAATTCCTATAATCCCCTGAAGTTGCAAGAGCAAAATTTTGGACCTGAATAACTTTTGTATAAATATCGCTTGGATTTGTTGGGTGTGGAGCCTCGATCCCAATTTTCCAGGGTCTCGTTAAGCTCTTTCCAAGTGTTCGAACTTCCCCACCAACTTCTACCATCACGTTATCAATCCCACGTGCTTTAACGAGATCAATCAGGGCATCAACGCCAAACCCCTTAGCGGAAGCTGATAAATCCACATAAATTTCAGATAGCGACTTTGTTACACTAAGATTTTTTGAATTAAGTTTTATCTTATCATATCCAACCAAGGTTAGCGCATGAGCAAGCTTCTCTGGACTTGGCACTTTTCTTTGCCCGTCTGGACCAAAGCCCCAAAGATTAACGAGAGGCCCGATAGTAGGATCAAAGATTCCTTCCGTTTTCTCACTAACACCCAGAGAGTGCGAAAGAACATGGAAGAAGTCTTTGGAAATGACAACTTCCTTACTTGCCTCAGCTTTATTGAGAAGCGAGATTTCTGAGTCCTTAATATAAGTACTCATGGCCTGATTTACTTCTTTAAGTCTTGTTGCGATATCTTCAGCGATTGTTTTTTCGTCATAGCCATAGGGTGCAATGAACTTAACATTATATGTAGTTCCCATTGTTGGTCCAGAAAGATGGTAGATCTTAAGATCACCATCTTTAGAACAAGAAACTAGAAATAAAAAAAGGAATAAAAATAATTTAGTTAAATGATTGCTCTTCAAGAATTTTTCTCTCTGTTTCAAGATCTCTTCTCTCTGCTTTTTCTTCAGAGAATTTCTCACCGTATCTTGCTTTAAGTTTCGTAATGTTTCTCTCCATTACTTCTTCAAACTCAAATCCAAGCTCATCGGCTACGATGGCCATATACCAAAATAAGTCTCCCATCTCTTCAGCAAGATTAACCTTATCTAATTCTTTTCCATAAAAAATATGTTTTTTAAGAGCGTCAAGAAATTCTCCAGCTTCAGTCGAGAGCCCGATACCTGCATGTAGGAGTCTTTTAAGTCCATCATCATTAAGTCTTTCATTCATTGCTTGAAAGTTTGTTGACTCTGTCTTAATCGCATCACCAATATAATTTTTTGAGTTCATACTATCTCCTTACATTTGTGTTTGTGTAGTAGCCTTTTTTTATCTAAATACGCGAGATAACGCCAGAAATATTTAAGGCCACAATAAATATTTGTCCTAACACAATCCTAATATTAAATAATTTGTCGCCTTATCATAATTTTTATTAGACTATTAATAGATAACTCTAAGGAAAGGAGATGCACTTGAAAACAACATTACTTTTACTCTCTCTGACTTTGAATTCATTATGCTTCGCACTAAGTAGCTATTATGATTCTTCAGCTGTAGTAGAGCTTACAAGTGGAAATCTCTCTGATGATTCCCTACTCAATTATGTAGGTAAAGTAGCTTCAAAAAACTTCAAGCCTCTTGGCTATAAAAAGAATGCAAAGAAGCAATTATTTGGTTATGTAGATCTTAAGCAAGATGACCGAGGTTATTATGTTAAAGATGTTTACTGTAACTATGAAATTAGAGCAGGAGTTGGTCCTTTAAAAGTTCCAGCAAATGAAGTAATGAATGTTGAGCACACATGGCCTCAATCAAAGGGTGCAAAAGCAGAACCTGGAAGAGGAGATCTTCACCACTTATTCCCAACAGATTCAAGAGCAAATTCAGCAAGAGGAAACCATCCTTTTGGTGAAATTTCTAATGGTAAAGATGCTCGTGATAATTGTGAAATTTCACAACGTGGAAATATTGATTCAACAACAGGAAAAGGATCAACTGGAACTTATGGTTTTGAACCACCAATAGAGCACAGAGGAAATGTTGCAAGAGCAATGTTCTACGTTTCTGCAAAGTACAAATATAGACTTTCAGAGCTAGAAGAATACTATCTTAGAAAATGGCACACTGAAGATCCTGTCGATGCTGATGAGATTTCTCGAAACGATAAAGTTCAAGAAGCTCAAGGAAATAGAAATCCATTTATTGACTACCCACAATTAGTAAAAAGAGTTTCTGACTTTTAAAATAATAGAGGCCTCAAACGAGGCCTTTTTTATTTCTTATTAACAGGCATTTTAGGTGAGAAATAATTGACCACTTTATTAAGAAATTTAATACCAAGTAACTGGGCCTTATCAAAAGCATCTAAACTTACTTCTTCAGCATTATAGCAATCTCCTTTATATCCTGTATAAATAGCCTTCTGAGAAAATGGATTCTGCTTAGCTATAGGATTATGCTTACGCTTATTATTGAACTTTACATCTAGTTTCTTTCCCAAATCGAAAACACTTGAATCAACAGCCCTTAGATTATTCTGTAAAATAAATTTTTCGATAGATTTTGAGGGATCGAATTCTTTAACTGCGAACTCAAGTTCTTCATCAAATCGAGGACAAACATTTTCAATATTTTTAATTATTCCTTTTTGAGAACTTATGAATGATAAAATTTCGCTTAGGGCAATACCCATATCATATTTATAGAAAGTCTGCGTTTGACTAATTAGACTAGAACAAAAATTTTTATCCTTATCATTCCCTAAGCATCGTTCCTGATATTTCTTAGAATTATTTGATGTCACTACCCTAAAATTACTTATCCCTAATTCTAAAGCTTTCTTTTTATCTTCTGGAAGAAAATTGTCATAAGCATATTTTATAAGTTGTGTCTTCTCTTCTTTAGACAATGAACTAAAATTACATAATTTAGATAATGCCCCTATTGAGTTCTCTGCAATCGCCGAAAACTCGGAGAGCAAAAAAATAAAAATAATTAACAATTGATATATTTTATTCATAGATCCTACTTTTTAAAACTTATCGTTTATAAAATAAAAAATATTACGATAAATAATATATGATGAACAAATATTACAAAATTATATTAATTCTCCCACTAATCTTGTTAACACTTACAGGCTGTCATCCATCAAAGAAAAAGGATAAGCCCGCACCTGCACCAACTCTAACCACTGGAGAGAATAGACCAGTAACAAATCCAGAAGTTCTGCCACCATCAGAACAGCCGATAACAAAGAGTATTAAATTAAGTTGGGATGCTCCAGTAGAAAGAGAAAATGGAGATAGACTCTATGCCTATGAAATTGGAGGCTATGAAATAGTTTGGCAAAAAGAAGGTGAAACCCAATGGAATAGTATCGTTCTTTACGATGATCAAAGCTATATGTTGGAAGAACATACAATACCTGAGTTAACACCCGGTACATATTTCTTTGCCATTGCTTGCTTTGACATCGATGGTCTGTATAGCAGATTTACAGACCCTCTTATCAAAGAAGTTAACTAAAATGCTGCTCTTCTATCAAAAACAGCTCTGACCTGATTGCCTTCACAGATATTATTTTCTTCATTTAAAACATCTACAGCAAGATATCTAATTCCTCTCTTTGAAGGATAGTATTTCATCGATTTGATTTTAATATTTAAGAATTCAATCTGTTCTAAACAATCTTCCTCAGTATTTGTTTCCAGTAACTCACCATAACTTAATTCAAAAGTTTTAGTAGCTCTCTCTCTTTGATAGAAAAGACCGTATGTGCAAAGATTTCCACTTATCCCAGGAAAGCTTGTTTCAATAACAAAGATATTAAGATCTTTATCTGCATATAATTTATCAAATGCAATGGCCCTCTCACTGTATTGAAGAGGAGCTTCTTTAATATCTTTAAAAAACTCTCCGCAATCGTAACCAATTCCCTTCACTCGGTATGTTGTACCAGTAGGAACTTTAAAGTTATCACTTGCGAGTGCACTCACCGCAACTAGTAACAAAATAAAACACTTCATATAATCTCCTATAAACTTTTTAAAAATTTAACTAAATCTTCTCTTTCAAGCTTTGAAAGTTTTAAATATTTCTCTTTAACTAGCTTGGCCTCCCCACCATGCCAAAGAATTGCTTCTTCTAGGTTTCTTGCACGCCCATCATGTAAGTAGCGAGTATGACCATTGACTGTTTCAATCATACCAAGTCCCCAAAGTGGAGGAGTACGCCACTCGTATGTTGTCGCCTCTCCTTCATTTGCAAGAACTTCATCATGGTCCGCGAGTTCTTTTCCCATGTCATGGAGAAGCATATCTGTGTAAGGATAAATTTTTTGATTATTTAAAACAGCATATTCAGAACTATTACCTGTCGTATAACTTGGAGTATGACAGGACTGACAACCGATTTGGTGAAAGTTATTCTGCCCTCTTTTACTTGCCTCCGGATTATCAATTCTTCTCACAGGTACAGCGAGTAGCTGTGTATACTTCGTGACTTTATTTAACAAGTCGTCTTCAAGGTCGATCGCAGTCATTTTGGATATGCAATCAGATTGAACATATGAACATTCTTCTTCCGGAAATATATTAGTTGTAATTCCAATATCTCCATTAAAGGCAGCTGCATTTTGTTCAATAAGACTAGGCTTTCCGGCCTTCCAACCAAAACGGCCTATTACTTTAGTTTTTAAGATTTCTGAGTATACAAAATTTGCACGACCCGAAATTCCATTTCCATCCTTATCATTAGGATCTACATTTTTTAAAATATCTGCTTCTCTAATATTCTCTAGGAGCCCAAGCCCGATCATCTGTGGTCCAACTCGAGGGGAAAGAATTGTGTTGTTGCTAAATTGGCCTTGTGTTAACTTCGAAAAAACATAATTTGGTTTTTGTAATTCATACGAAGTCCCATCTGCAAATTTCCCGGTAACTTTAGAAAAGCTCACACGAGACTCACCCTCCCCCTCTACTCCACTAAGTCCGAATGGTTGAAACTGACCACCATATTCGGGATGGGGAGTAATATTACCTTGAGCATCTTTCACTCTAATTCTAAAAAGAAGAGAGATATCCGTTCTCCCATCGACTTCTGGAAGACCTCTTCCTCGACCATCTTTAAAGTGACAAGCCGCACATGAAGTTGCATTGTAAATGGGTCCCAGTCCATCTCGAAGAGGTGTCGAAGATGGAGATGTTACCCATACTGTTTGGAAAAAACTATTTCCTACGACAAAGTCTCTTCTATCTTGCCCCCGAACACTCTTCATCGGATGACTAAATGCTTGTACCGATAAATCAGAAGTTGTTCCTGATCCCGCAGGATACAACTCATTAGCATTCACAGTTAATAATAAGAATATAAGTGACATTGTCTTAATCATTTTACTTTCCTAAAAATCTACTTTTGCACCAAGTACTTCAGATACTTCAACTAGTTCCACTGCTAGCGCTTCCATTTCTTCAACTGACGCTAGAATTTGTGCTCTACCAGTTTCGCTTAGAATTGCTTGATCAAATGGCTGAGGAATGGCTGCTAACATTTCTTTAATTTTAGAAACTCTATCTGAAACATTTTGTGCCAGCGCTGCATTTGTAGTACGAACACCATTCAAAAGCCCTGTTGCTTTTAAAATATTTTCAACTCCCCAGAAGTTCCACTGGATATCCATATGAGTCATATCAGAAAAACATGAGTGCTCATCTTCTTGTCCCATTGTTTCATAAGCGACATACATTCTCTCACCTGAAAGTTCGTCGCCTGACATATAAATAATTCCTGAAAGAATATTTTTAAGAGCTACTTTGTCATCAAGCTTTAAGAATTCTGCGCGGTAATTATCAGTATTTGGGGCCCATGCATCAACTAGCATTGTAAGATGGTCTAGAAGTAGTTCTGAAGCAACAAGAAGGTATTCTCCTCTTCTTTGCGCGTTTAAACCAATCCCAGGAACATAATCAGTAAATGATCTTTGACCTGCACCATCAACGTAAAGATCTTGTCCCCATAAAAGGAATTCAATCGCATGATAACCTGTAGAAATATTCTTCTCTCCATCAAGTTCGTTAAGAGACTCAAGAAGCTCTTTTGTAATTTCTGGGTAATTATCTGTATCGTTGATAATTCCAGCATTAGTTGAACCAACGACATAATCAATATAGGCCTCATCTAGCGGCCATGCATTTAACAAACCTTCCGGCCCACCATCCATATCGATTGGACCATTGTAAAATCTGAAAACTTCACTTTGACCATAAGGAGCACGTGCACTTTTCCAAGCATTCTTCGCTACCTCTTGAGTGAAAACACTTGGGTTTTGAACAAAAGTTCTAAGTGCACGATCAAGTTTCATTGCCTCTTCTAGAGAGCTCTTATAAGTTGAATAAACGTGGTTTGCATAATTTGAAGTGATTGAGCCGGCCGAAGCAGCTACACAAAACATCAATAATATCAAAAACTTAGAAAATAAACCTTTCATCTCGTATCTCCTTTCATACATAAGTATCTTAAACATTCATAAGTTTGATACATCAAACAACCTCGTAAAACAAGTCATATTTTTAGACACGAATGTAATTAATACAATGTCGAAATATTCACTCTAAAAATTATGTAAAATAAAAAAAAATATATCAGGAGATAGTTTTGAAAAAGCTAATACTTACAGCACTAGTTACCCTACTGGCATTTAACTCACATGCGCTCTTTGCTCGAGCAAATTTTCCCTCAATTGAAGGGAGTGTGAATCTTTCACAGAACACAAAGCCTAATGACCTAATCGTAACTTTTTCACTAGGCTGCGAGGGACATAAAACACCATCGATTTCTGGTTATGACAACGGAATGATACTTACAAACTGCGAAGATGATAGCCTTAGCTTAGAACTTGAGGTTTCAGATAATGGAAATTTTGAAACACCAAAAATTCATGAATTCTCATTAGAAGGGAAAGCATTTCGTTGCTTCATTTTCATTCAAGATAGAAATAGTGGTCAATACTTGAATTCAAGAAGCTACAAATGTAACAAACCAACAAGTGACAATATTCAAAAAGCTTTAGAGACAATTTCCAACATAATCTAGAATAAAAAAAGCGAGCTTACGCTCGCCTACTTCAATTCGAATTTTAGAGTTTAGCTCCTGTGCCTGATTTGAAAATTTCTTCACAAAAAAGGGGAGCTAACATCGCGTCCCAAAGAGTGCCATCGGGCACTCATTGCCGCAAACAAGTCACAAATAAAAAAAGCGAGCTTTCGCTCGCCTACTTCAATTCGAATTTTAGAGTTTAGCTCCTGTGTCTTTTTTGAAAATCTCTTTTCAAAACAGGGGGAGCTAACATCGCGTCCCAAAGAGTGCCTTTGGGCACTCATTGCCGCGAACAAGTCACAAATAAAAAAAGCGAGCTTTCGCTCGCCTACTTCAATTCGAATTTTAGAGTTTAGCTCCTGTGTCTTTTTTGAAAATCTCTTTTCAAAACAGGGGGAGCTAACATCGCGTCCCAAAGAGTGCCTTTGGGCACTCATTGCCGCGATGTTTAACCACCAAAGTCATCAAGCATGATATCTTCTCTTTCAACACCAAGTGAAAGAAGCATATCAATAACACACTTATTCATGATCGGAGGTCCACATAGATAGTACTCACAATCTTCTGGTGCTGGGTGATTCTTTAAGTACTCTTCAAAAAGTACGTTGTGAATAAACCCTGTGTAACCAGTCCAGTTATCTTCGGGAAGTGCATCAGAAAGAGCACAATGCCATGTAAAATTATCATTCTCAGCTTGTAGACCATCAAAGTCTTCAACATAGAACATCTCTCTCTTAGATCTCGCACCATACCAGAAAGTCATCTTTCTCTTAGAGTGAAGTCTCTTTAACTGATCAAAGATGTGCGATCTCATTGGCGCCATACCAGCTCCCCCACCAACAAAAACCATTTCTTTGTCAGTTTCACGAGCGAAGAACTCTCCAAATGGACCAGAAATTGTTACTTCATCACCAGGTTTTAAGCTGAAGATGTATGAAGACATTTTCCCCGGAGGAACAGTTGGATTATTCGGCGGAGGAGAAGCAATACGTACGTTAAGCATGATGATACCGTACTCTTCCGGGTAGTTTGCCATTGAGTATGCTCTAATTGTCTCATCTTCTACGTAAGAAACGTTATCCCAGATTTTAAATTTATCCCAATCTGAACGATATTCTTCTTCTACATCAAAGTCTTTATAATCAATTTTTAAACCAGCAGGTCTTTCAATTTGAATGAACCCCCCAGCTCTAAAAGGAACGCTCTCACCTTCTGGAAGCGCAAGCTTGAACTCTTTAATGAAAGTCGCAACGTTATTATTAGAGATAACTTTACACTTCCATTTCTTAACTCCAAAAACTTCTTCGTGTACATGAATCTTCATGTCGTTCTTTACAGCAACCTGACACGATAGACGAACACCTTCACGAGCTTCTTTTTTAGAGATATGTGATAATTCAGTTTCAAGGATTTCTCCCCCACCTTCATTAACAACAACTTTACACTGACCACAAGTACCCCCACCACCACAGGCAGAAGAAACAAATAGCTTTTGATCAGCAAGTACATTAAGTAGCTTTCCACCAGCTGGAATCGTCACAGTCTTTTCACCATTAATTACAAGCTTAATATCCCCAGTAGAGACAAGCTTACTCTTAGCAAATAGAATAACGAGTACCAGTGCCAGGATAACCACTGTAAACATTAAAACACCAAGTACAATAACATTCATATCTAATATCCTTTAAATATCTTTAAACTTCTTAAAGTTGAATTCCTGAAAATGAAAGGAATCCAAGGGCCATTAGTCCAACAGTAATAAAAGTAATCCCTAGACCTCTTAGACCTTCAGGAACATCACTGTACTTCATCTTTTCTCTGATACCTGCAAGAGCCGCAATAGCTAGCGCCCAACCAAAACCAGATCCAATTCCGTAAACAACACTTTCTGCGAAATTATAATCTCTCTCTACCATGAAAAGTGACCCCCCCATGATGGCACAGTTTACAGTAATTAGAGGTAAGAAAATTCCTAGTGCGTTGTAAAGAGCTGGGAAGAACTTATCTAGAGTCATCTCTAGGATTTGAACGACAGCTGCAATTACCGCGATATAAGAAATAAGACCAAGGAAAGATAAATCTACTCCAAGAACTCCTGCCCACTTAAGTGCGTTTTCTTTTAAAAGGTAGTTATACAATAAATTGTTTAGAGGAACAGTTAATGTTTGAACAACAACAACTGCAACCCCTAAACCAACAGACGTCTTTACTTTTTTTGATACGGCCAAGAAGGTACACATACCTAAGAAAAAAGAAAGTGCTAAGTTTTCAATGAATACTGCTTTTATAAATAAGCTTAAATAATGCTCTAACATATCAACTCCTAATTGTGCTCTACTTGATCTTTATTAAATGTACGTAGAACCCAAATGATCATACCAATTAAGAAAAACGCAGATGGTGCAAGAAGTGCCATACCATTTGGTACATACCATCCACCATTGTTTACTGTTGGCATGATTACATAACCAAGAACTGTTCCTGAACCAAGTAACTCTCTAAAGAAAGCAACTACGATTAGAATGAAAGAGTATCCAAGTCCGTTACCAATACCATCCATGAATGACATCAAAGGAGTGTTCTTCATTGCGTAAGCTTCTGCACGTCCCATAACAATACAGTTTGTGATGATAAGACCAATGTAAACCGACATTGATTTTGCAACATCATAAACAAATGCTTTAAGAATCTGATCAGTAACAATTACGAGTGAAGCAATAACTGTCATCTGAACGATAATTCTAATCGCAGATGGAATGTGGTTTCTAATAATAGAAACAAAGAAGTTAGAAAAAGCAGTAACAACAGTCACGGCAAATGCCATAACAAGTGCTGACTCAAGCTTAGTCGTAACAGCAAGTGCCGAACAAATCCCAAGGATCTGTAAAGCGATTGGGTTATTATTAAAAACTGGTTCAAATAGGGTCTTTTTAATACTCATTAGTTTGCCCCTCCTGCACGCCATTTCGCAAGAAATGGACCAAAAGCATTACCACCAGTCCAATATTGAATTAGACCTGTAACACCATTTGAAGTTAATGTTGCTCCAGAAAGCCCATCCACATCGTGCTCAGCACCAGATGCAGCATTTCCTTTTACTACTTTTAGAACTGGTTTCCACATATCATTGAAAACTTTCTTACCTACCCATAGGGCCTTCCAAGCTGGATTATCAACTTCACCACCAAGACCCGCAGTTTCACCATGCTGGTAAAAACCAAGACCTTTAACAGTAGTTGTATCTGGCTCAAGAACTAGAAAACCATAAAGAGTTGACCAAAGTCCCTTTCCGTTAACAGGAAGAACCAGCATAGTCGTCTCACCATTTTCTTTTACCAAGTAAACTTTTTCATACTTCGCACGAGTCTTAATTTTTGCAATATCCTCAGTCGCAGGAATTACATAATTTGCCTTTGGATCTTTTGCTGCTTTTACAGAATCAAAAGAAGCTGGATCCACATCAACAAATTCACCAGTTGCGAGATCTACAACCTTTGTTTCAATTTTTGAAAATGCTTCATTAATTACCTTTTCTGATTTCTCAGTTGCAGAAATTAATTTTGCAGTAACAAGAAGATTCTTCTTAACATCTAAAACTTTATTCTTGTCTTGTAATGGCTTAAGAGACACAGCTGCCCATGAAACCATAACAGAACATACGACACATAATAGAGTCGCAACAATTAGCGTTTTCGCTGTACTATCATTACTCATCTGCTACTCCTTAAGCCTTATTTCTCTCAAGTCTACGCTTGATATTTCCTTGAACGACGTAATAGTCGATAAGTGGAGCAAATACGTTACCAAATAAAATAGCAAGCATTGTTCCTTCAGGGAAAGCTGGGTTAACAACACGAACAAGCGCAACCATAAGACCGATAAGGGCCCCATAGAACCAATGTCCTAACTGAGTCATTGAAGCAGATACTGGATCAGTTGCCATGAATACTGCACCAAAAGCAAAACCACCAATAACAAGGTGCCACTCAGGTCCAAGAGCAAACATAGGGTTTGTAGTCGATCCAATAATATTAAATAGCTTTGTAATTACTACTAATGAAAGAGTCATTGAAAGCATAATTCTCCAAGATCCAATACCTGAGATAATTAAAACAGCTGCACCAATTAAACATGCTAGAGCTGAAGTTTCCCCCATTGAACCAGGAATTAAACCAACAAATGAATCCCACCAAGTTGCAGTGATTGCACCAGCTCCACCAAGAGCTGCTTGTCCAAGAGCTGTTGCTCCTGTGTAACCATCAACAGCCGTCCAAACAGCATCCCCAGAGATTTGTGCTGGGTAAGCGAAGAAAAGAAAAGCTCTTGCAGTAAGTGCAGGGTTTAAGAAGTTTTTACCAGTACCACCGAAAACTTCCTTACCAATAACAACACCAAAACTGATCCCTACAGCTACTTGCCATAATGGGATTGTTGGAGGAAGTGTTAATGGGAAAAGCATCCCTGTTACTAGGAAACCTTCGTTGATTTCGTGCTTTCTGATTGTCGCAAAAACTACTTCCCAGAAACCACCAGCAACTTGCGTTACTAGAAACACAGGAAGAAAGTACAATAAGCCGTGAACCATATTGGCTAAACAGCTTGCTGGATCGAATGCAACACCAAGATTCATCATTAAAGCTGCTCTCCAACCTTCTGGAGTCATACCAGATGCTGCGATAACTTTATTTGCTTGAAAACCAGTATTATAAAGGGCCATTAAGATACAAGGAACAAGTGCAACTGCAACAGTGATCATTGTTCTCTTAAGATCAATCGCGTCTCTTACGTGAACGCTACCTTTTGCAACATCACTTGGCGTATAAACAAAAGTATCAACCATTTCATATAATGGGTAAAACTTTTCAAGCTTTCCACCGTGAGCGAAGTGATGATGCTGACTATCTAAAAAATCTCTAAGAATTTTCATCGTCTATCCTTCTTTCTCAATTGTTGTTAATACAGAACGTAATGCAGGTCCAAAATCTTCTTTACCTGGAGATGCAAAAGTACATAGTGCAATATCTTCTTCATCTAATTCAAGACAACCAAGCTCTACTGCATGATCAGTATCGTTAGTTACAAGTGATCTAAGAAGTTGCGTTGGTAAAATATCAAGTGGCATTACTTTTTCAAATGAACCAACAGGAACCATTGCTCTTGGTGAACCGTGAACTTTAGTTGTTAGGTCAAATGTTTGCCCTGGAATTAACCAATGAAGGAAAGTTCTCTTTACAGAAAATTTTCTAAGACCCGGAGCATGCCATCCTAGGAACTCTCTATCTCTTCCCTCTTCAAGTAGAGAGATTTGATTGTGAAATTTTCCAAGATAGTTAAATACACCTTCCATCTTACGACCATTTAAAACAGAACCAGATACAACTCTAACTTCGCCAGAACCGATCTTTCCGCTAGTAACTTCACCTAGGTGAGCACCAACGATTGTTTTAACAAGTGTTGGATTAACGGCCTTTGGACCACCAATAGCAACAACTCTTTCGTTAGATAGTTTTCCAGTTTTAAAAAGTTTACCAATTGCAATTACATCTTGGTAACCAATGTGCCATACCGTTTTGTTTGCACTTACTGGATCAATATAGTGAATATGAGTTCCAACGTTACCCGCAGGGTGAACACCAGTAAACTCTTTCACTTCAACTTTAGTTGTAGTTGGAGCAGGAATTGAAACTCCAGCACCTTTACAAATAAAAGTTTTTCCATCTGTTAATTTTGAAATGATTTCAACACCAGAAACAAAGTCCTCTGCGCTTGCATCGATAACAATTTTTGGATCAGCCGCTAATGGGTTTGTGTCCATTGCTGTGATAAAAATTGATCTTGGCTCACTATCAATAGCCGGAGCTTTTGAAAATGGTCTTTGTCTTAAAGACGTCCACGATCCCGATTCAACAAGAAGTTTAACAACTTCGTCTCTTTCAAGATCTTTTACTGCCTTTCCAGAATAGTTCTCGAAAGAAACATGATCATTACCAGCTACTTCAATAACGATGTTTTGAAATACCCTTTTATCACCACGATTAATTTCGACAACCTTTCCACTTACAGGAGACGTGTAAATAACACCAGGAACTTTTTTACACTCAAAAAGAGCTTGTCCTGCTTTTACCACATCACCTACCTGCACTTGCATTGAAGGCTTCATTCCTACATAGTCCGGACCAGTTATAGCAACCTTAGAAACTGTCGGCCCAACTTCGATTTTCTGCGTTGGTTTCCCGTTTATCGGGAGATCCAATCCTTTTTTAATGTGAATCATACTCACTTAATCCCGTTTTAGTTGGTTAGTAATCAAAAGAAAAATTTTAGAATTTGATTTATTTTTAACAAAATAGTTTCAATATGTAACTATTTAATATTAACACCAAAAAACAAATTTCAACACGGTGCGCACCATGCATACTTTTCAATAAAAACCATTTTTAGATTTTACAATTCAGGCGAGGCGTTATATTAACAACAACACGCAAAACAATATTTATCTGGAGAGAGTATGAAATTTTTAATGATGGCATTATTTACGATGTCGACTAGCTTTGCACAGTTCAAAGCACCACAAGTACCACCTCAAAATCAAGGACAATGCATTAAGTCAGCATGTCAAATATTAGGTTCATTTGGATGTCGTTCAGACTATGAATTAAGAAGAATTGAAGATGCTTGTACAAGACAAATTGATCTAAATTGTATTGATAACTCACTCAATAAATTATCTCGATTCGAATTTGACGATGCGAATGAATTAACAGAAATTATCAAAAGCTGCCAATATGTTTACTCACTTGCGCCAAGTTTTGCAGCAACATTTTTAAGTAAGTTTGATCTTGATGATAGACATGAAGTTGTAGCATTAAACAATTCGACTTGGCTGGCTGATCCAAGATGTGTAAAAGATGCAACTTCTAGACTATCAAGATTTGATAAAGACGATCTTCATGAAGTAACTGCTATCACATCACACTGTACAGGGACTTATGATAGAGAATGTTTCCAAAGAGCATGTCCAACTCAATCACGTTCAAGCTGTGACAATACAGATGAAGTAAGAAGAGCACTTAACTATTGTGTTAGCGGCCCTTCAAGACAAGATAGAAGAAGGCTTTAATCTTTTGTTTCCGCAGTTATTGTCACATAGTCGGTATAAGTACCGGCCTGGACAGACTGCGGATTTCCCATCACAACTTTAAGTCTTAAATTATCTCCATCATGTGGGGTCACACCGGAAAAGTCAGCAACCTTATCGCCTTTACCCCCACGCTTTAAATTAACTGACCTATTGTTAACCGTTAAAACGTAAGTAATCTTATCATTTAAAAGCTGATGTTTTAAACTTCCACGATTATCACTTCTCATATAAATTCGGTAGCCCGCGTTAGAGCGGACTTTTAAGTCAGCTTCCAATGTATCTCCGGTTTCAATTTCTCCAAAATCCATTGTTTGAGTGGTATCACCTTCCGAGAAAGGTGATCCAGCGTCGACAAGGGAAAGAGCAATCGAAGATGGAATAGAAAAGGTCAAGAAAAGGTTGGAGCTACTTTCTCGCCTAGGATCATTAAAAGGCAAACCACTGTATATTCTAACAGGAACAGAGTCTGTGTAATTACCTGCAGGATATATTAATGATCTATCATAAGAAAGTATTACATTAAAAGAATCCTGATAATTTTGGTTCGTAGCTAAAGACCATCCCCAGATAGCATCACTGTTTTGCTTCATATCAGATAATTCAGTTAATATATTTTTATACCCATTTATTTTATATAGATTATATGAAATCTTATCTCCGTTTTTGTTTTCTAGATAACGTTGGTAACTATTCGCATTTCCTTTTCCAAAATCGTAGAAATAAAAATTACACAAGAAATCATAAGAAACACGAGTCCTCTGCATTGAAAGATTAAGTGGTGTCGTTTCTTGATAACTGTTTAGATCCATAGAATAACTTGACACGGTGAAATCCATCCCACAACTGCTACGAGCAAAGGTTAACTTAAAAGTAAAAAGCAAGCATAGAACTAATTTCATTTTAACACACCAAGGTTAATTACAGTATTTGGCTGGTCCTTTATTTCAAAACGTGTAGCAATTTTTTTATTTTCAATAAAAATTTCATAAACGCCAGGAAGCATTGATTCAACGGAGAATTGTCCTCTTCTATTAGTAAAGAACGGAACGGAATAACCGTCAGCCCCTACAAACTCTCCAACTTTTAGAACAGAGTCTTTATTCTCTAGTCGGCCAAAAACAGTGTAGCTTCTAATTTTCCCCAAACCAACCTCAACAACACTTCTATATTTAGGGTAGATAAAAAAGTTTTCATAATCATATGAACTTCCAAGTTCGAGATAAGTTGGATCCATATAAATTGGGAAATAGTGATATGAAGTTAACTGAGGTATAAAAAGTTTTCTTCGAAACTCCTTCTTCCCAATTCCGCCTATATCATTGAGCAAACCGATTTTTTTTCCTTCTAATGAATTCTTGCCTTGAACGAGAGCAAATGAATCATAGACAGGAGAAGAGAAAGTTGTAGAATTAACAGTCGAAACAATTGCACCTCTAAGGCTTAGGTCAATTGTCGCATCATGACCCTCTTCACCGGTTATACTTGACTCTGCTTCAAAATACCGAGAGCGGAAACCACCTGTAATTTTACCCGATTTTTGAGATGGGCTTTTTTCAACACGGGCCCTTTGATAGAAACTGTCTTGTTTTTGGTTTGGTAAGTGACTAACCTGTACAAGGTGTGAATCATTTTGTGTGTCATG
Source organism: Bacteriovorax sp. Seq25_V (assembly GCF_000447795.1). NCBI lineage: Bacteria > Pseudomonadati > Bdellovibrionota > Bacteriovoracia > Bacteriovoracales > Bacteriovoracaceae > Bacteriovorax > Bacteriovorax sp. Seq25_V. The sequence continues at coordinate 271,617 of NZ_AUNI01000014.1, forward strand.
AAATGAGTTCAAGTATAGCTTTTTTTCATCTAAAGAATAATTCATGTAAACATTGAAAATATGTTCTGTGTTCTTGTACTCATTTCTTCGATTTTGATAGGAGAATGTAATTTTACCATTTCTTACTGGTTGTAAACCAAGCCCCAGAGAATGTGTAACTCTATCAGACAATTTATTAACTCTAGAGATATCTGTATTTCGACCAAGCGAAAAATTAATATAAGAATTCAAGTACCAAGAAAAGTCAAAACGAAACTTATGTAAAAATTTATTCTCTAAAACAATTGACCCAAATGAAGCGTAAAATGGTGAAGAATACTCATGGCCAAAAAGTAATCTCATATCACCATGTTTAGTTGAGAAACTATTTTCTAGATCTAAAATTGACTTAACCCCTATGTGGTCAGATGTCTTATCTTTTATTCCAGCAAATTCGAAATCAACATTACCAAACGACAAAGAATTGAGAGCACTAAACCCTAGTAGTTGTTGATCTTTATCAAATTGAGTGAGACCACCAAATGTAAATGTTCGGTTTATCCCTCTTTTGTAGAAGCCACTATACATAATTGAATCAGTATCTTCATAACTTAAAGTAGTATCACGATAATTTGATTTTACACCGATAGAATGACTAAATGAAGAAAGCCCTTCTCTTAGAAGTTCTGTCGAAGATCCCCAACTATAAAGAAATTCTTTTTCTATTCCATTAAATTCGCGAACAGCAATTTTAATATTATTACGTCCATAGTCTAAAACAAGATCTTCTATAGAATGCCTTCCCTTATCTAAAACTTCAGTTCGTACAGGTCGATCATTAACGTAAATAGTGACATAAGACTGTCTTTCGAGAATAAATTCAAACTCATTAATTGGCTGAATTTTCTTATATGGGTTTAAGGAGAAGTTTTTAGCATAGCTAAACCCAAGTAAGTTTAACTGAGTTTGAAGACTCGTAGTCTCATAACTCACGTCTCCCAATTGAAGTCTCGACTCATATTCGATTAAATCTTTAACAATAACAGACTTTTTTCGTCTGAATGTCGATTCACCATCTCTCTTAAACCACTCAACATTATTCTCTAAAACAAACCCTTCATAATTCAATGCCGAAGACATATCAAGAGAGTGGTCTTCTGTTCTATTTTCTCTTTTTTGAAAACCATACCAGTAATTAAAAATATGTGAAAAAGGAGCTTGAGTAAAAATTTTCTTTCCTGATAAATTAGGATAGTTGTCTCTGATTAAACGATTATTCTCATAGTAGTAAGGCGCGAGATTAAGAGCGACATAGAGAGAATCCAAGTGAAGCTTAAAGTCAATATCTTTAGGTATTTCATTGATACCAATTTTTTCTTTATCACCAAAGTTAGATAGATAGTGAGGTAGAATTTTTGTCCCAAGAGCTTCTTTCAGTTCTTTCGTGTCTACAGCAATGATTTCTCTTCCTTTTAGATAAAAGGAGACTTCCCCCAGGCTTGCATTATCTAACAACAGAGGAATCTTAATGCGCTTTTCAAGTACCTTTTTTCCAAAGGCCTGTTGAAACATCTGCTCCTCGCTCAACTCTTGAGAAAAAACACTAATCGCAATGAAGAATGATAACCAAAATTTAATCATAACTTAATTCAACTTTACTTTTTTGATTAATCTTAAATTCAGTTAGGTTACTGATTGTGAAAACACGTGTACTTTGAGCAAGAATATTTTCTCCATTAAAACTTGGTAAGCGATCTTTTGTTAGAACTATTTTTTTTACTGAGGTGTCAAAGAAAGTCAGTTCAAGATTTTTTAGAACTTGATGGAGAGAACCAGTATTTGCAATCTCGATAACGAGATCAGTTCCCACCATCTTCATTGATTTTACCTGTAAAACAGGTTTAAATTCATCTTTAGTAACGTAAAGAGCACCAAGATAGCGAAGAAGTAATTTTACTCCTGTTTTTGTCTTCTTTTTAAAATCAACAGGAAGTTGTTCAACCAATAGTCTGTAGGATAATTCATTCTTTAAATTATTGTTTCCCAGATATTGAATTTTTATTCCTCGCTTTTCACCAGGCTTTAAAATAATCTGAGTCGGATAGATTAAAAACAACCCCTCTTCCACGTCAGGAAGCTCTTCCTTACCATCCCTGCCCATTTTTCTTATCTTAAGACTGGCCTCAATAGCGATAGGCTCTTTGTTTTTATTCAGAACTTGGTAGATGACTGTATTTGAATTCTTACCTAGAGTTATTGACTGACTCAAAGGAGTTAAATTGAAGGCAAAAAGATTTAATGATAAAAGAGATAGTATAAGAAATTTCAACTTCAGCTTCCTTGCTTTATAGATCCTAAAAAATTCTAGCAAGAAAAAATCAAAAGTAAAACTAGTTGATTGAGACTGTGATCTTTTTAGTTTTCCTGCCCTTATATTCAACAAGTTCGCCAAGCCTTACTTTCACGTCGTCACTATAAATATATCCGAAAAACTCGAAATTACTACGCGAGCTGACACTGTAACTATTTTGATGTTTCTCAATTTCGATGTTAAATGATGGATCAACGAAACCACGAAGATTCAAAGTTGCAGCTTCTTTGGCATAAACCTCACTAAAGACCATTGTGACAAGAAAAATAAAAAATGAAAAATAAAGTGAATATTGAGCAACCTTCATAACCTAGATTATCGTCAGGTTGCTCAGAAAACTTGAGTAATTAAATCATGTATTAGTTAGCTGCAATTTCAAAAGTTACAATATCTGTATAATCACCAGCAACCATAGAAGCAGCAGATTGACCTGTATAAGATATATTTACATCATAATTATTAGCATTTAGAGGATCTGGGTTTCTTGTAAATGTTGTTCCCGCTGCTAAATCTACACCTTGTCCACCATACGAAAGACTGTAACTAAAATCATTTGTACCATTCTTAAGTTTTCCACCGTTCGCAGATGAAACAGATACTGTAAAATGAGTAGTTGTATTAGATTGTTCTGTTACAGTTGCAACCTTCTTATTAGATTGGCTTTGTGTTAGATCTAAGTTTGTAGCGTCTGAAAGGGCCGCAACTGAAATATCAACGACTGCTCCAACCGTCCCTTGAAGGTTTAATGTTGCAGAATCAGTTGCTGCAAAAGTCATTGAGCTAAGTAGTGCTAGTGTTAAAAGTTTTTTCATAATATTCTCCTCTTTAGGTTGATTAATGTTCTCATAGGATAATTATGCAACACTTAGGCCAAATTCGTTAGACAGAATTTATTTCCAGTAACCATTTTTTAACTGCTATAAGCCTTAGATCTTAAGAGAATCTAAATTTTTACTCGAAATTTAGTGGTGTCAAATTTGTAGACAATGATTATTTTTTAGACAAATTTTTCAAGGACTAGTGTCAACTTTATACCTATAAAAAAGGGGCCGAAACCCCTTAGTAAAATTTATTTACCACAGCATTTTTTAAATTTCTTTCCAGATCCACAAGAACAAGGATCATTTCTACCAATCTTTGGACCTTGTCTTGTTACAGGAGCTGTCACTGGAGTTCCATCTACGAAATACCACTGATCATCTATTTTTTCGAATTCAGATCGCTCATGGTGAGTAAGACTTTGTCCACCAAGCTCGAAGTGAGCCTTAAACTCAACCACACCTGTCTCATCTTCAGGATCACCATCAACTTCTTCAATTAACTCAAGGCCTTTCCATACAGATTTCTTCGACCAATTTGTAATCTCTTCAACATCCATATCTCCCCTATGATCAGGGTGAGTAGTGTTAACGATAAAATCGATATCGCCTGTTGTGTAAGCTGTATATCTCGCTCTCATTAGAGCACCAGCTGTTGCTGCTTTTTCATCACCTTTGATGATTGGTGAACAACATTCTGCAAATTGATTCTTTGTTCCACATGCACATAAACTCATAATTTTCTCCATATCAAAAAAATATACTATATTTAAAATCTAAATAATAAATCAGTAAAGAAGGTATTTTCTTCATTGAAGTGTACCTTGCTTTCTAAAACTCGGCTAGACACAAAAGTGAAATGCGGAGAAAGTAAATTATAATACTTTTTTGCACTTCTTTTAATTGCGTACTGATCTTCAAACTCTAATTCTTCGACTTGTCTCTTTAGTTCGATATCAGTAGGAACAGAAAAATAAAGATACTTACAACGCTCGGCCATAATTGGTAAGCAAATCTTAATTTCTTCATCGCTTAGGTATTGAAAGACAGATGTACAAATACCCAAGTCAAAGTTTTTCATTTTCTTATTTGCCTGACACCAAGAAACAATATCTGTTTTTTCAAGTTTAAATTTTGTACTTTCAGCGGGTGAAATATTTCTCTTCACCACTTCATTAAAAGCATAATCACTTGGCTCAATACCATAGGCCTTATAAGGAATATATTCTTTCAATAAACCTTCAAATAAATGGCCTAAACCAAAGCCAAAATCGATGATCGAATTGATATCAATATATTCAATAGCAAAAAGATTTTTTAAATAAGCAATATGAGTTACTGCATTACCAATTCCATCCATTTCATCTGGCGAAGAATAGTTTACATCCCAATATTCTTTTGCAAACCCCTCTGCACCACTCTCTTTAAATTTCTTCACTTATTTAACTCTCGATAAATTGTTAATTGATTTGTTATTAAACGAAATAATCCGACAGCAATAATTGCAATCCATACATACTGTAAACTTTTTAATGTATAGGCAAAATAAATTATTGGTAAGAACAATAAGAAAAATGCCATCATCATATAATTCTTCAGGTCACCAAATTTATTCATTCCAAACATATGACCATCCAGTACATATGCTACAGCAAGAGGCATTTGCGAGATAACGATATAAATCCAAACCTCATTAATTTTAGAGAGCACAGATACATCTTCGGTAAAACGCCCTAAAACAAAGTAAGGAAATACTGCATATGTGAGAGCAAAAATAAATCCAATAATCATTCCAAGTAAGTTTATCTTTTTTAGAATATTTCTTAACTCACCTTTTCTTTTTTCTCCACTAAGTCTTGCACAAACAATATTCCCTGTAGTAGCAACACCATCAGTAAAAAAAGAAGCGAACAACCAAATTTGCAAAAGGATCTGATGAGCAGCAAGTTCAACAACACCAATATGCGAAGCAACTTTTGTTGAAAGAAAAAAGCAAGTTGTTAAAAAGAAGGAGCGTCCAAAGATATTTGCACTAGCTCTTACTACTGACAGCTTACTTTCCTTATCAACGTGCGCCGAAAGAAATCCAATACCAATATTTTTGTCTCTCAGAATCTCAATAAAAGAGCAGATAAAACCAACGAAGTTACCGAGAACAGTTCCAATTGCCACACCTTTAAGTCCAAGATCAAGATGATAAAGAGAGAGGTATGAAAAAATAATATTAATAGTGGTAGCAATAAAAATATATAAGAAGGCGGAATTAACTTTTGCAAGTCCACGAAGGATGGCGAGGTTCACCGTAAATAATAAAATAAAGACTTGTCCAAATAATCGATATGAAAAATAGACATCGGTTTGAGCAACAATCGTTGGATCGACACTCATGAAAGCGTAAATATATCCACGAAGTGGATAAAAGATAATTATTAGTAAAATCCCCAAAGCGAAAGCGAGTAACATTGAAAACTTTGCAGTTGACCTGAGAGAGTCAAGGTCTCCCTTACCTAGTAATTGTGAGATTCTTTGAATTGGAGCATGAACTAGAAAGTTAAACATCCATGTCAGCGAGCTTATAACACTCACTCCAATGGCCAAGGCTGCAAGGAAGTTTGTATCAAACCTTCCAACTAAAGCCGTATCGACAACAGAGCTTAATGGCTCAAGCATACTCGCTAGAATAGAAGGAAAAGAAAGGGCCCATAGGCCCTTATAAGTATTCCAATTTTTTTCCATGAAATTTTACTTAAGCAAGTTTTGTAACAGCTGAGTAAATTGCAACGAAGATTAGAACTAATATTCCATAGTAACCAAGAGCTCTATTTCCTTTAAGTCTTTTTGCAAGGATTGGTCCAAGAGCAGAAACTAAAATCCACATTACAACTTTTACCCAAACCCACATTGGCCAACCAGCACCATGCTTGATACCAAGTCTTGCAAGTAATCCCATACCTCCAACAAAAATTAGGAAGCTTGTTACTCCTGAAATAATTTTTAACGACTTCTTTGATGAGTCACTGAAAAATTGTGCTCCCATCGATCCAACAAATAAAACGATACAAAAAACATGTAACACTTTATAAAATTCATAACTAAGCATTTCTCATCTCCATTCTGTAGTGACTATAACTTATTGATTTTTTCTTCAATTCGCGATAGTGATTTTGTTAATTCTAAAACTTGTACTTCTAATTCCACATCTTCTCTCTCTAATGAAGAAAGTTTTGTGCTAATTGCTTTATAATCCCTTCCCAAAATTGCATTTGCAAATAGAGCTGTGAACGCCGCAAAAAATGCAGTACCAACAATCATTAGAGCAATTCCAATGATCTTCCCAGTGAAAGTAACCGGTGTGATATCTCCGTATCCAACAGTTGTCACAGTCGAAAAAGACCACCAAACCGCATCAATAAATTCGACGACACTTCCATTGATTTCATATTCAACGCGGTAAAAAACAAAGGCCGACAACATCACAACACTATTACAAAGGGCCGTCATCAACCAAAAGGGCGCTGATGTTATGAATGACCAGAGTCTTTCAAACAAAATTCTTCCACTTGATAGGTACATCTTGTTCCTCTTCTCTAAAAAATCTTACAGTTATATAATAAACTCTATGAGCTATTTTGGAAACGGAAAGCAGGGAGAAAAGATATTTCGCGGAGCGTATACTTACGCTAGAAATAGTAACGTCTACTCTGAAGAGACATTTGAAGTATTTAGAGACAAAAAAGAGATGACCTACATCTTTGAAACAGAAATGATATCACGCGTCTCAACTGGTGAGTTACTCACTATTAACATTAATTACAAGATTAATAAGGACTACATCCCTCTCGAAGTCGATATTAAAAGAAGTCTTGGCGCCATGAATGTGATGGAGTCCTATATTTTCAATCAAAGAACAACAAGAATTGATTACAAATTCTTTGATGGGGAAAATAAGACAGAAATTGAATTTCCAACGACACCAAAGTTCTATATTACAACACCTGCAACATGCTGCAGTATGCTCTATCTACGTTCCAAAAAATTCGATCCAACGAGTAAAAATTACTATTCCATTTATACAAGTAAGAATATGTGGGAATACAAAGAAGAACCTAGTGTTAAAAATATTATGGTTCAAAGAGTCTCGGCTACTTCTGAAAATTTAAAAGTTGATGGTAATAACCTACAATCAATTCAATATAAGCTACAAGAACAAACGGCTGAAAATAGTGACGATAAGAAGCCCCCAGAACTTGCAAAAGGTCAGCTTAAACCAACTCCATCTGATGAGGTTCGAGTTTGGACAAGCCAGCATATGACTATTCCTTATCTTATTAAGGCAAATGATGGGACAAAAATTCAGGTAAAATACCTCAATAATTTATCCCAAGATCAGTAAAATCTATTTTAAAATGAAATCACCAGACTCTTTTAAGGCCTGATCAAAGTTGGTCCTAAAGAGTCTATATGGTTCCATCTGCTTAACAAGCTTCGACATTGTCGAGTTCTTCCATTTGCGTACGCGATTATCTACAATCACTACACTTCCTGAATCGGATTCGGTTCTAAGAAGCCTTCCAAGCTTTTGATGCAGGCTTCGTGTTCGATGTGCAAGATAGTAATCATCAAATTCATTACCTATATTTGAGTCATAGAATTCACGACGAAAACGAATTACTTGCTCCATTGAAAGATCTGGGATTTTGTCGATAAAAACAAAACGAAGCGCATCTCCTGGAACGTCAATCCCCTCTCCAAAACTCTCCATCCCAACAAGAACACCATTTCCAGCTGCCTTAAATTCTTCAATAATATTTGAGCCCATCCCCTGAATGAAGACCGGAAGTTTACCTTCAACCTTTTCTAATAAAATTTCCACAGCCTTTTCAAAACGAGCTCGTGCCGAAAATAATAATAAACTACGGCCATTGATACTTTCCATGAATGGAATAAGCTTATTAAAGAGATCTGGCACGAAGCTTTCATCATAAATTGAAGGTGTATCGTCACAAAGAAAAACACGTGTTTTATTTTCGTAATCATAAACAGACGGAAGATACATCCCTGTTTTAAATCTTCTTTCTGGCTCACTATAAAGATATCCTGTGGCCCACTCCATTCCCTTTGTACCAATGTCCCCATGGGCATTGGCGAGAGTTGCAGAAGTATAAACAACGCTTGAAGAAATTTGTAGAAGCTGATCGTGAAGAATTTTTCCCGTATTAATAGGAGAAGCCGTGAAGAGGTATCCCTGGTCTTGATGGAACTTCATCGATAAAGAAAATGGAAAAGTCGCCTTCTCAATTTTTAATAAATAACTAAGAGCATGAAGAAGATCTTCGAGATGCCCAGTGAATGCCTCAAAGCGAGTCCATGCGGTGACTTCACTTTCTCCATTCATATCTTGCGCCTGCCATTTCACTGTATATGGGTAAACGGCATCATATGCAGATTTCAAAATAAAATAAATACTTTCGAGATGATGAAAAATACTTAAACGAAGAGGCTCTGTTTCAGAATTTAAAATCATTGGAAGTTCATTCCAATACTTATCTGTATAACGAGGCATCTTCTTAAATACCATCTCCATCTTATCTGGAAGAGCATAAATATGTTCGGCGACCATCTTGGCACAATCGACAGAGAGAACACGAAGATCATTGATAATTTCCTCGGCGCCTTCTTCGCTATCTTTATTCGATAGTAGATAGAAAAGAGAACCTAAACCTTGAAGGTTCATCAATTGCTTCTGCATACTTTCAAGGTCTCCATTACTCACCTCATGAGTAAAGGCCCTCGTCGACTCACTTTCAATTTTATGTGCTTCGTCTACCACGACGTAAGCTGGGCGTGGAAAAGATTTAGGCCACGAAAACATCAGTGCATGGTTACCGATAATAACATCTGCTTCCTTAGCTTCACGTAGACCTCTGATATAAGTACATTCATTTTTAAAAGGACACTGACTGCCTGAACAAGCTCTAAAGTCTACCGCGAGTTCTTTTTCTCGATCTTTGAATTCGGGCATCTTCATCTTAAAAACAAATGGAATATCATCACGATTTATCATCGATGTAAGACCACTTCGCGAGTTATGAAAAAAAAGACTTTCAAAATACATATCTATAAAGGCCTCACGAATTTCGCCTACACCTTTAAAAAGTGAATTCTCACTTTGAATCTGTCTAAAAAGTAGTTCACAAAGATGGTTACTTGAACCAACAAGTTGTCTGATCTTTAAATCTTTTGGTCCAATACCTAAGAGTTTATGAAGGCCTGGAACATCTTTTTGCATTGCCTGATTTTGAAGAGTCTTTGTTCCCGTCGCCACCAGAACTTGTTTCTGCTCAGTAAGTGCAAAGAGCGCACTTGGAACAAGGTAACCGAGCGTCTTACCAGTTCCTGTTGGAGCTTGAACCATCGAATGAACATGGTTTTTAAAAGACTGACCTACTTTCAAGGCCAATGCTTCTTGTGACTCTCTGAAGCGATAACCAGGGAATAAACCTTGAACTTTTGGTTCATCTCTAAAGATATTTCGAACATTTTCTCCACTAAATTTTAAATCAAAATTTTGGTGATATTCAGTTGCTTCCTCTTTGATGCTTGGATAGAGCCATTCACGTGCTGTATCTATATGGGCCCAAGGATCAAAATTGATCGAATCAGAAATTTCTTGAATCTCGTCAGTATAGAGATTGAAAAACTTGTAATAGAAATAATCTTGAAGCTGATACTTATTAAAAAGCACACTCATAAAAGCATGCTTCTCTTTATCTTCCTTCACAACTAAAGTTGTCACAAGAATTACTTTAAGAAGATCTATCGAGTCTTGAAGTCCACGGTGAAGCTCTTTTTCAGCTAATCCCATTCCAAGAATAAAGTGCTCAAGCTTCAAAGAACTTAAATGAGGAAAGAGAATTGAGAGAAAATACATACTATCTTCCCAACGGTGTCCCTCTTGATCAATAAGATTATCAAAATGATGATCGAGAAATGAACTTTCAAAGTCAGCGTTATGAGCTAGCAAAGAATGCCCGTCCAGCTCGAGAACATCCCCCATCACATCATCCCAAAGAGGTGCACCTGTTAACATTTTGTTGGTTATACCTGTTAACTTTTGAATGAAGTGAGAAATTTCAAAAGAGGGTCTCACAAGAGATTCGTAGCGACTGATTAATTTTGTTCCTTCATATTGAAGAAAACCAACATCGATTATTTCATCCACTCCTGCATCTGCACCAGTGGTTTCAATATCCAATACCGCCCAGCGTCCAAGTCCATTTCCATTATTCTTTGACATATCGCTCCCTTATCCTCGACAATTCATCATAACAATAGTGATACGTATTGATAATATATATAAATTAAATTATCTTTTAGATCTTACAAATAAATAGAAAAAGGTAAAAAGATGAGCTCTGCAGTCATTTTTCAGATTCAATCATTTTTGATTATGTCTCTGATGATTTTTGGTATTTACCAACGCACTAACCGCAAGTTACACGTAAAGGTAATGGCCACAGCAATAATTTGGGATATTATCCTTATTCTTCAAATTGAACTTTCAAGAAGTGCAATTGGCAAGGCCGTTCAGGTTTTAACAAATACAATGATGTTAAAAATCCACTTATTCTTTGCCCTTGGATCTGTGATATTATATATCTTGATGATAATTACAGGACGTCGCCTACTTGCTGGCGACGATGATATTCGTTCAAAACATAAGACCCTTGGTTGGACGACACTGGTCTTTAGAGTTTTAACATTTGTTACGAGCTTTTGGGCCGTAGCTCAAAAAGTACAATAATTAAGGATTAAAAATGTTTCCATTATTTGATGAAGTTAAAGCATTAATTACAACAAAACTAACAGACGCTAAAGTAGCAGTATCTGACCTTACAGGAGGAGGAGATCACCTTGGCCTTCTTATTATCTCAGATGAATTCAAAGGAAAGATGCTTCTTGCACAACATAGAATGGTAATGGATATTCTTAAAGAAAAATTTAAAGATGACCTTCACGCTGTTCAACTAAAAACGCTAACTCATGACCAAGCTCGCGAGCAAGGAATTGAAGTACAATAATTTATTATCACAGGAGTAATATATGTCAGATAATAATCCATTCAACATTATCAATGATCAAGTTCCACAATCTGGTGGACAAGCAGTATCCGCAGTAGATAAGTCACTAGGACTTACTGAACAAATTGAATCACTAATCAAATCAAGTGATGTTTTCCTATTCATGAAAGGAACATCTGATATGCCAATGTGTGGATTCTCTGCAAATACAGTTGCGATTTTAAACTCACTAAACGTTCCATACAAGACATTCAATATTCTTGAAGATATGGATATTAGAGAAGGTGTTAAAGAGTATGCAAACTGGCCAACATTCCCTCAACTTTATGTTAAAGGTGAATTAGTTGGTGGAAATGACATCATCACAGAGATGTTTCACTCAGGTGATCTACAAAACATTTTAAAATAATTATTTCTGAGCTCGCCAGAACTCTGATTTCTCGGCGAGCTTATCCACATAGATATTAATATCTTCTCTTTTTTCATTAGGCATTTTTGATAACGGAAAAATATACTGATCAGGTACGTACCTAAAAGTTAGATTAATTCGACGAGTTTTATAATCATCGAGATGATCATTAAAAAGAACTTTAGTCTTATTCTCAACACGTTGAACACGATGAAATAGTTCTTCCTTAAATTTCTTCGACCAGAAAATTAAAAGAGAACCATCTCCTAGCCACTGCTCCATCACAACATTTCGAGGGTCTGTTGGACGTCCTTTTACAAATTGAAAAAAGGCGCGCTCACCAAGAGAAATAGATGCAACAGGTCCTGGCTCACTATCTTTGTGATCACCAACGCGGGCCATATCGACTTCACTTCCATTATCAATTTTTGAACCGTAATAGTTAATTAGACATGTGTTTAGCTTCCAATCCTTTGGAACTTCACTTCCACCCATCTTCCTTGTCATTGCTTCAATCTGATCAACAAGCTTTTGCATAAAAGGAGGGAAAGGTTCAGCGTCAACACAACGATACTCGAGGCCTAGCGGAGGATGAAAATAATCAAGACAAGCAAATTGCCAATTTCCAAGCCAATATACAGGTCTTAAAAGTGAGCGCCATGTGTCTCCCTCAGGAGGTGGATTTGATTTAGAAAAACGCTCTTCCCAAATAGGAAAGAAAGACTCTATTTCATGGACCAAAGATGTCTTACTTGGTCCATTTAGAAAACCGGCATTATAATAAAGGCCTGGAGTAATATCCCTACGCTGTCGTTTCTTCTTATTATTTTTAATAATAATTCCTTCTAGGACTTAACGATTTCTTCTTTAATCGCCACAATTAGTTCTTCGAGATCGAATGGCTTATAAAAGAATTTTCTTACCCCTTCATTCAGAGCTTCTTCAAATGACATATCTGCTTGACCGGAAACGAAAAAGAATACCGGTCTTCGCGATTCAGGGATTGATTTAACATAATCGAGAACAACTTTGCCATTACCATTTGGCATTTTATAGTCCGATATAACCAGATCGAAGTTCTCATTTTCAAGAATTCTTACTGCATCATTACCTGAACCGGCACAAGCTGTTGCAAAGCCTTCATATTCAAGTTCTTCAGCTAACAACTCTAAAATATCTGGCTCATCATCGATGATTAAAATTTTATTTTTCATTTCTGTCATTTTTAGTTCTTTTCCAAATATTCAAGCCAACAAAGATGCTGGTGAGTCCAGATAAAACAAATCCAATATAATTCATTACAAAATAAATTACATAAGAAATACTTCTAACAACTAACGAAAGAAATGGACTCTCATAGATATAATGTGCATATTGAGGAGCTGTTGAATAATAGATATTAATAAAAGCTCTTCCTAAAAAATAATTTACAAGAACAGTATCTCTAAAATGTCTAAAGTATTCGAGAACGTAATGATCTCCTTGAAACCCAGCAGTTACAAAGTAACAAGACTTTTCTTTGATTAGGTTTTCGATCTCAGTTGGTGTTCCACAATTCGATGAAAGGACCTCATCGTTACTTGAGACAAGTCCCCAACGATTGATATACTTTAATAGAAAACAATACGAATTACCATTTTCAAGTTTATTAATCTCCACACGATCAGATGTACTTGCTCCATCAAATATTTTGTAGAACGTAGCTGTTGGACCAGCTGACTCAAGAGAGCCAAATGCGGCAATACGATCTACGTTAATATCATTACCGTCAATAAGACCAGTGTACGAAATTCGAAGACTTTTATCTCCTCGACCAATTTCTTGAGTTTGAACTCTCGTCTCTCCCCCATTAGCCAAGTCAGAAACGTCATTTGAAAAATACGCTCTAAAAAAAAGACCATTACTTGCTGATGAATCAGATGGGTTGATTTCAGAATTTCTAGCAAAATTACTATCATCATCTGCGTAGAAAACGTACATATAAAAATCAACTGTTTTATTGAGATTGTAACTTCCACTAGCATCTAAATCAGTACAAATTAAGTCTGTTGAATCTCCTGTACATAACTCTTGTAGAGAAACAAATGGTGATGAAGTTGAAAGCTGTTTTTTTATAACATATTCGGTGTCAGAAGAATTTCTTACGGCAACAAAAAGCTCAAGATCTGTTCGATTATCATCTGTTAACTCAAGATCAAAAATAATTCCAGCTGTACTACTACTAGAATCACCCAAACTACTGGTTGCGTAATGGGATGCGCCAGCCGGCAGGGCCCATGGCATATACAATTTATAAGCAGACTCTTTAGTTGCCCCATCACCCTGTGATTTTACGAGAAGCTCAAAATTATTTGAGACTGTATTTCGTCCATAAGCGATGGGCTCATCATCATCACCCATTTCAACTTTATAGCCGTAGCTAAAAGTCGGAATAAGTGTAAGAAGTGCTAATAAAATGATTTTATACATAGAAAAATTATCGGATTTCTAGCACCTTTAGTCAAACCTTTTAAGTTAAGCTTAAAATGAACAGGCCCCAAAGTTACATATACTTACCATCTAATTCTAAACATAGCACAGCGCCCAATTTTTTTTTCTAAACAGACAAGCATCTGAACCAGTTTCTACTTGTCAAAGAGATTGAGATCGCCCAATAATGGGCCATGAAAAACTTTTTAACTGTAGTATTTATTTTATTATTTTTTACAAGTTGCATTAACCCAAGAAGCTATGAGAATCAGCCTCAAATCATTGATGCAATGACCAAGTCAATTAGAATTAAATTTCCAAATGTCACCACAGTTACAGCTGAAAAACTAATGACGATTCTCTCTGAAAAATCAGACCTCAATATTCTTGTCGATTCAAGAGACATAAGAGAACAGAAGATCAGCATGATTCCAGGGGCAATCACTCGTCAGCAATTTGAAAAAATAAAGAAAGGTCTTCTTGGAAAAAATATTTATATATATTCAACGATTGGTGGAGATGCTAGCGAATATGCAAGTAAACTAATGAACCAAGGCTTTAAGGCGTTCAACTTAAATGGTGGAACACTAGCTTGGGCACAGGCAGGTTATTACTTTGATAACCAAGGAGAACAAACTCGCAAGCTTGGAATTGAAAATGAAGCATGGAATATCCTTCCAAAGGACTATCAAGGGGTTTTCCCATAAATACACGAAACAAAGTTATTAATATAAATGGAGAGATTATAACTGATCCTTCAAAAGCTAAAGTCTCTGTCTTTGATAGAGGATTTCTTTTTGGTGACTCAATTTACGAAGTTACCGATGCCTATGAGATGAACCCGTGCTTTCTTGATGAGCACCTCGATCGCTTATGGATTTCAGCGTCCAAACTATTTATGCCAATCAACTACACACGTGAAGAGATTGTTCATGAGATTTCAAAGTGCCTAAAAAAACTTTCTGCGCCAAGATCTTATATCAGAATCATCATTACTCGTGGAGAAGGTGAAATCACACTCGACCCAAGTAATGCAGGCAAAAACAATTTAATTATTATCTGTCGTCCGTTACAAAAAAACCCTAACTGGTGGTACCAAAATGGTGTGGAGGTAGTTGTTGCCCAAACGAAGAGAACTGCGATTGAATCAATGGACCCAAGTATAAAATCGGGAAATTACCTCAATAATATTCTGGCCTTCAATGAAGCGGTTTCAAAGGGCGCATTCGATGCTATTATGCTCAATCATGATGGTAACGTAACAGAGGGAACAACTAGTAACGTATGGCTTGTCAAAAATGGGATATTCTACACACCAGCGCTAAAGGCCGGACTACTCAGTGGAATCACAAGAGCAAAGCTAATTGAACTATGTCATGAAAATAATATTCAAGTAAGAGAAGAAAATATCAGTATCAAGCAACTACTCGAGGCTGACGAAGTTTTTCTCACCTCCTCAACAAAGAGAATTATTCCAGTCGTAAAAATAGACACAAATATTATCGGATCAGGAAGGCCAGGAATTAAAAGCCTTGAACTCCTGAACAAATACTTAACGAAGTTTCAACTACCTCGCTAAAAAAAGTATCCTCTACACTTCTTAGACATCCACGCCATATTCAATCGAAAATGCTATAGTTAGACATGGATAGAAAAGATGTGACTATTATTGGCGCTGGAATGGGAGGGCTATTTAGTGGAGCCCTGTGGGCCAAGCACGGCCATCAAGTTCAAATCTATGAATCACACTATGCCAGTGGTGGTTGCGCAGGATACTTTAAAAGAAAAGAAGGATACTACGATGTAGGAGCAACAACACTTAGTGGACTTAAGAAAAATCGCCCGCTGGACATCCTTCTTCGTGAGCTAAAAATAAAGCTCGACGTAGAAAAACTAGATAATGCAATAGTTATCCTACATCCAGAATTTAAATTTAATTTCTTTGCTGATATAAATAAACTTGCCAATGAGCTTGACAAGAATTTTAAAATTCATAGTCTTCCCTTTCTAAAATCACTTATAAAAAAAGAGGAAATGCTTTGGGAGTGCCTAAATATTTTCAATACATTTCCAAAAATAAATCCAATTCAAATTTTTAATTTTTTATTTTCAAAAAACTGTAAGCTAATATTAACACCGAAAATATTCACAAAGAGTTTTTTTGAAATTCTTCCAAACGATTGGAAAAACAATCAAAGTCTCATTGCACTCATTGATCAAATACTTCTGATCTCAACTCAGCAAAAGTCAAAAGAGTGCCCGGCCTTCATTGGAATTCTGGGCTTCCTTTATCCTCGCGATACATATCATTTAAAAGGAGGAATGCGTACTCTTTGCCTCGAATTAGAGAACTTCATCGCTAAAAATAATGGGGTCATCAATTTTCGTCACAAAGTCATTTCGACCCAGCAAAAAAAACAGGGTCATCGCATTACAACTGATAAGAATGACTTTGAAACAGATATTTTAATTTCTGCGACTATGCCTGGTTTAATTTCAAAAAAACTTCAAAAAGAACAAAAGTGGACAGCTCTCACTTCTTATCTTTATTTCACGCAAGAGAAACTGACTAACAGTCACTATCAAATTCACCTTGACCAATATCAAAGTAGTATTCTTGAGACAGACTCAATTTTTATCTCGGCCAGTGATGTCATGGACACAAAGAGATCGACCAAGGGACATCAGTTAGTAACCATTTCAACCCATGCAAAAAAGAAACTAATAACTATTGAGATGAAAGAAAATTTTAAGAAAGTTATTATAGATATTTTCAAAAAGTATTTTAATATTGAGGAAGATGAAATTTTCTTTGATAGTGTTGCCTCCTCAAAAACATTTGAACATTTCACCCAAAGGCCACAGGGTGAAGTTGGAGGCATTATAATCAGAAACATTTTTGATGTTTTTTCTCTTCCCTCCAACACCTTGAATAAAAACACCTATCTTGTTGGAGATTATACTTTCCCAGGTCAAGGAATTGTCGCCATTGCAAGAGGCGCATTAAACACATTAAAACTTTAGGAGTTCATATGGTTAAACTTATTACTTTATTACTTTTGATTTCAAGTTGTTCTCATTATACAGCTGAAGAACTTAGAACTGTCGAATATATCGATACAAACAAATATCAGGGAAAATGGTATGTGATTGAAAATATCCCTACCATGTTTGAAATCGGTGCACATAATGCGACCGAGACATATATGTTTGATGGCGATAATATAAAAATTGATTTCAAATACAATGCTGACTCATTTGACGGAGAAATCAAGTCCTATCCTCAAAAAGGAGAAGTTTTTAACAAAGATACTAATGCGCACTGGAAGATAAAAATCCCTTGGATTCCTTGGAAGTTTGATTATCTAGTCATCGATATCGCCAAGGACTATTCATGGTGTGTTGTTGGTGTTCCAAGTAAAAACTACGTCTGGATTATGGCCAGAGATAAAACAATCCCAGCCGAAACCTTAACTGGAATTAGAAGTCGATTGAAAGAAATAGGCTATGATATTTCTAAGCTTGAGCAAGTTCCACAGAACTAAAAATTCCAGACAATATCAAGTTTTGCTCCGTCATAAACTGGGGAAGGAATAATAACGTAAGATTTTTTATTTTCGTAATTATAAAAAGTTCCCCAGCCATAAGCTGCGCCAATTGTTGCACCAACGAGAGTATCGTGAAGGTAGTGAAAGTCATCATTGATCCTACTCATAGCAATGAAGAAAGCTAATGCATAAGCCCCACTCCCGTAGCCCCAACCATGTCTTGCGGCAACAACAGAAGCAAAAGCAAAGCTTGCAGCAGAGTGACCTGATGGAAATGAACTATCGTCATCAGGATATCCCGGCCGTTTCTCTTTTATGAACGTCTTCCCAATCATTACCCACCCGAGTGAAAAAAGTGATGCTTTAGCCATATGAGAACTTAATTCATATGATGTCTCATTTCCACGAAACTTACCATCTAAGTAAAAATAGGTCGCATATCCAGCATTAAGAAAGCCCCAGCCAATTGCTTCTCCAATAATCCCATACTTTCCAAAGGGACGAGCTTCATCAAATGACTCGCTTTTTCTGTAAGTATCAAGATCTTTGGAAGCGACAACAAGAGCCGACGCAGCCAATCCTCCTAAGGTAATATACTTAGCATCTGTCGTTAATGGACTTGTGAAGTCGTCCCACAATCCCCATGAAGAATTATCAGCGAGGCTATTAAAAGATAGTAAAATATAACAAAGTAATATCAAAAACCTTCTCATTAAAATAGTCTCCTTAGAGATAGAGAAGCATTCACGGCCTCGTATTCGAAGTCAACCTCGGCGCTGTGATCCTCTTCCTTTGCATTAAATACTTTAGTGATGGCTTCTCCCCTAAAGTCGATATTCCAAGAAGGAGCAAAACTGTAGTTGTATCCCAAGCCAATATTAGTTACGAAACCTTTATCACTATCTCTTTCAATAAAGTCTGATTTTGAAGAGTAGTTCGTTGTTTGCCCAAAACCAAGTTGTAGAAATGATCTCCATTTCTCTTTAAAGTATCCAAGTTTAAAGTTTACTCCAAACTCAGTGTATGCTGGAGTTACCTCAATACTCGTATCAGTTAATATGAGCTTCTTTCGACCAAACAACTCAGTGTAAATATCACCCTCGACCCAATACTTTTTAAAAACATGCAAGAAGTTATATCCGAGACGAACTTGATGCCTTCCATTTCCAAACTCTATTATCTTAGGTCGATAAAACTTTGGTCTATAAGTAGCATAGAGAGAGTGAAAGTAATTCTCACGCATATTATGTTCAAACCAATGTGCCAAAGAAATTGTTGGTTCTTGGTAACTTGTTAATGAATACTTTCGATTATTTTTCTTAACCGGCATATTAAGATGAAACTCTTCATATTTGCCATTGTAAATAAGAGCCTGTTCAACACTTAAGTAAGTATTTAGAAATAAGTTTTTCTTCAGTCCTACTTTTAAAAACTCACTCTCTTTTTCTATTTCATCAACAACGACTTTATTCTTTTCATATTCAATTTCTTCAGCCGAAAATTCAGACTTCAAAAAATAATATTCTTGGCAATAAAAACGGGGACAATCGTCAGCTAATGCACTGGCTCCATTGAAAAAAAAGAATAGCAATATGATAAATTTCATAGAGTCTATGGTACCGCTAAGACTATAGAAATGGAAGTACCCGACAGAAAAACTACAGTTATTACTTGAAAATATAATTTTTGCTTCTATCATTTAATAAAGCTAACTGTTAATATATATCGATGGTTTTCAAGATTACTCTACTTACTTTCTTTCTTTCTTTTTTCGCTAGTGCTAGTCCATTTTCAATCGCTGAAAAAAGCTACAATCTGAAAATCGGTGCAGGAATTAGAGTAAAGTCCAATATTAGAAAAGATGACACAACTGTTTTCAAACAGAATGATCCAATTATTGCTCCATTTCCATTCATTAGATTTAAATTATCACGCTTTGAATTAGAGCCAGATAGAGCGAAAATTATTTTTAATCGTAGTCTATTATGGGACCTCGATATTCGCGTCCACTACCGTGGTCATGAATATAATACATTTGATATGGACCATCGCCATAAAACTCTCTTTGGTGGTGCTGCCTTAAGATTTCTACTTTTTAAGTTTAAAATTTTAAAAGACTTACAAAATAAAAGTAATTCGGAAATTATGATTGCCTCAATGGTTATTCCAGCTCCAATTGGTAAACACACAACGATACTCCTTCAGGGAGATATAGAGTTTTGGGATAGCGAATATATCGATTACTACTTTGGTGTTAAAGAAAGTGAATCAAAGCCTGGTAGAAGTGCTTATGTTGGAAAAAAAGATAAGTCATACCGTTTTCAATCGACATTTCTCACACGCTTCTCAGGTAGTTGGATGACTCGAATCAACGTCGCTTACCGAAAATATGGAGAGCAAGTCGCAAACTCTCCAACTGTTAAAAGATCGAGGGAACTAGATTTTATGACAGGAATTGTTTACGAATTCTAAACTATATCTTCTTCTTAAAAAACTTTCGTGGTAATTCACCAAGCCAAAGAATGTTTTCTAGCAATCCAATATGCTTCTTTCGCATGAGTTTTTGAGACTTGTAAATACCTTTATAGCCTGAAAAGTAATAGGCCATAAAACAACAGATGACAGCTGGAGTTGCTATATTAAAACCAAATAACTCTATGGCCATAATAGTACATGAGAGAGGAGCATTTGCAGCTGCACCAAAGACAGCAGCAAATCCAAGTGCACCTAAAAGTTGATTAGTTAAAGGGAAATAG
Source organism: Bacteriovorax sp. Seq25_V (assembly GCF_000447795.1). Taxonomy (NCBI): domain Bacteria; kingdom Pseudomonadati; phylum Bdellovibrionota; class Bacteriovoracia; order Bacteriovoracales; family Bacteriovoracaceae; genus Bacteriovorax; species Bacteriovorax sp. Seq25_V. The sequence goes on from NZ_AUNI01000014.1 coordinate 292,048, forward strand.
ACAGATAGTGCTGAACCTAATGTTGTTCCCATGAAAACAAGAGGGATAAATTCCCCTCCTTTAAACCCTGAACCAACAGTAATTGATGTTGCGATTAGCTTAAAGAATGGAAGGCTAAAATTTGATGGTATATCTAAAGCTTTTGCAATTGTTTCAAGTCCAAGCCCGGCATAGAGAAAACTTCCTTCGAGATGATATAGTCCAAGTAGAATACATCCCGCAATGAATGGTCTTAAATATGGAATTCCAATAAACTTAGCATTCATTGCTTCTATCTTATGAGTAACGCTACAAAATAGCCTAGCAAATAATCCAAAAATAATTCCAGCAAGAACAAGATAAAAAAGATTGTGCAAACTCAAGTTGAAAGTTGTAATTTTAGAATACATAGAATGAGGAGCATTCAGGTAGCTCGCGACAAAAGTTCCAACAAATGAAGCGATAATACATTGATAGAGGGCGAATATTTTTAACTTACCTACGTTTAACACTTCCATCCCAAAAAATACTCCTGCGATTGGGGCACCAATTGCAGAACCGAACCCAGCTCCCGCTCCGGCCGTAAGTAAAATTTTTCTTTCTTCATTTGTGATTCTAAAACTAGTCTTAAAAAATTTTGCTAATTGATCAGAAAGTGATGCCGCCATTTGAACGGCCGTCCCTTCTCTTCCAGCAGAACCACCAAAAAGATGCGTCAGTAAAGTTGTTATTAAAATAAGTGGGGCCATTCGTACTGGAATGATTTTTTGTGGGTCATGTATTTCATCAATGATGAGGTTATTACCACCGGCTACATTTTTTCCATATCTAAAATAAACAAATCCTATTGCCAAACCTATTACGGGTAGGAACCAGATGATAGACATATTCTCTTGGCGAAATTCAGTGATAATTTTTAAAAGAATTAAAAATATCGCTGAAGAAATTCCAGCAAGTACTCCACAGATAGAACTCAAAAATGCCCAGCGGATATGGTTTTCAAAGATTTTCATTTATAAAGCATAAGTGACTCTAACTTTAGTGTCAAAGTTGTTTAAACAGGCAGGCTTTTAGTCTATACTGAACAAATGATTAAACTCTTTACTCTAATTTTTTCAATTTTTGCAAATGAGCCAATTAAAGTTGCAACTCACTATAGTCCCCCTTGGTCAAATGGTGACTGTACAGGGGCGGAAATTGATATAATAAGAGAATCTTTCAGGCAAGAAGGTGAAGAAATAGAATGCCACTACTATTCGTACGGCCGTCTTGTAAAAAACTTTAAAAGTAAAATCACTGATTTCGCCACTCCAATCACACGTATTGATGGAGATAATAGTCAAGCATACTACTCAGAGCCATTTCATAAGTATTCAGATGTGGTTATTAGTCTGTATAATAAGAAAATCTCGCTAAAAGATTTCAAAGACAAGCGTATCCTTGCCTATCAAGGGGCCAGTAATTATCTTGGTCCAGAGTTTCAAAAAGTAATTAAACAGGCCAAGAGTTATATTGAAACCTCAGACAGAGAAGGACAAATAGAGTCGTTACAAAAAAAGAGAGTCGACTATATCGTTGGAGAAGTAAACCTGCTTCACTACTTATCTCAAAAAGTTAAGCCAAAAGTGAAGGTCTACACTAACCTCACGATTAAGAAATGGGATATTAGATCGGCATCTCACAAAAAAAATCTTATGCTTAAATTTAACAGAGGCTTAAATAAATTAATTAAGAATGGCACTGTTGATAAGATCTACCAACAGTACCATATTATAAAATAGAAAAATTACGCTTCGATATTTGCACCAACAATAGCAGCCATTTGCATCATGTTTACAGTCTGCCCTTCTTTCATAGAAGTTAGATCTGTTAATTTACCTGACTTACTTGTTGATTTTGTGTTTCTAAAAATTGGAAGTAAAGTCGCATCTGCAACGATGAACTTACCAGCATTCTCTGGCTTACCATTTTCAGTTTTAGTTTGTAGTTTATTTTCTTTGATATAATCCCAAAGTCTCTTTGTAATTTCAGTTCTTGGAAGTTCAGTTTCACCTAGCATTTGCGCAAGTTCACTTTTCAGTTTTACTGGTTTTTTTAATCCTTTCTCTTCAGTCATTTTTAAATCCTTTCAAAATACGTTATTTTTAAATTTCAAGAATTGTCTCATAAGTAGACCTTTAATGCCAAAGACAAAATACTTTAACTAACCTATTGGAATTATGATTGTTTTTTATTTTCGAATAATATAGAGGCGAAGACACACAGCAACAACACAACCCAGAAAAGCACTTAGCCCAAGTGCACCACCAAAGCCAGTAAGCATCGGAACGAGAAAATGAAATAGCCCTGAGTAAATAATACTCCCAAGAAAAACCCCGAGGAAACCAACTCGATTTGGACAGCTCATCCCCACGAAACTTGCACCAAAGACAAGGGCCAAGAAATATTCAAAATCGAAGACAATATGAGTTCTTATAAAAAGTAGGATTACATAGAAAAACAATGTGACGAGGGTAGATGCTCTCACTATTCCAATCCTTAGAAAATGTGAGAATTTAAATGTTAATAGCGAAGCTATGATTGAAATTGCGATAGTCACATTATTCCCTTGATAAGATAGACCAAGGAAACGCTAATAAAAGCAATCGTTCCAAGTTTTCCACCAAGCCCATGAAGAATATTTTCAGTAAGAAGAAAGAAAGTCCCCCCTAATATTGAAAGTAAAAAGATTTGCAAAGCTCCACTTAAAACACCAGCAGAACACATTCCAGCAAAACTTCCTGCATATATTGCGGCCTCAATGCGACTTTTATTTCCAAATTTTTGCACAGGGAGAAATGTACCAAAAAGACCTACGAGACAGGAAGAAATGACTGCATTTAGACCAAAATACTCTCTTAAAAGTACACAGCAATAACAGCCCAGAAAGAATGCAGAAAACTTAACAATGAATTTTTTTTTACCCATATTCAAAACCTACAATATAAAGAACTATTGTGCTATGGTTTATTAATGGATACGACTAAAAATATTGCAATCTATGGAGCTGGAGTAGCGGGCCTTTTTTGTGCTCTAAAATTACTTGAAAAAGGACATCAGGTTACTGTCTTTGAACGTACATCTAAAATTGCAAAGAAGTTTCTTATTGCCGGAAGCTCTGGCCTTAATATCACACATAGTGAAGATCATAAGTTTTTTGTAACACGCTATGGAGAGAACCAAGTATTCTTTGAGAATGCACTTTCTAAATTTTCAAACTCTGATCTTATTGAGTGGTGTAAGAAGGATCTCGATGTCGAATTATTTACAGGGACATCAGGAAGAATATTTCCGACTACAATGACGGCCGGTGAATTTTTAAAAAAATGGAAAGATAAGCTTACAAATTTTAAAGAGTTTACTCTTATTAAAGATGCACCATTTATAAATTTTAGTGAAGACCATATTCCCATTGTCGCTGGACATAGAACAGATCACTTTGATGCGCACATATTTGCTCTGGGAGGAGCAAGTTGGCCTTCAACAGGTTGTAATAAGCTATGGGCAGAAGAGTTTATTAAAATCGGTGTGCATATTGTCCCTTTCACTCCTATGAACTGTGGTTTTAATATCAACTGGCCTGATGAGTTCAAAAGCTCCATCGAAAACACACACGTCAAGAATGTCACCGTCAAATTTAAAGAGCATGAAAAACGTGGAGAGGTCATGCTAACGAAATATGGGATCGAAGGAAGTGGTGTTTACGCAATCTCCAGGGAACTCCGCCAAGAAATAGATCAGTATCGCCAGGCGAAACTATATGTAGATCTCAAGCCAGATCTCACAGAAGAACAGATAATTGAAAAGCTCAAAATACCTCGAAAGAAAAATTCATATAGCAACTTTCTTCGAAAAACTTTAAACCTCACAAAGATTGAGTTAAATCTTCTAAAAGCAGTTACAACACAAGAAGATTATCAAGAACCTAAGAACATAGTAAAATTCATCAAGAATCTACCACTAACGCTAGAGTCAACAACTCCTATGGATGAAGCAATTTCGACATCAGGTGGAATTGCGATGACTGAAATTAATGAGTTTTGCCAGATAAAAAAATATCCCAAACTATTTGCAATAGGTGAAATGCTAGACTGGGACGCACCAACAGGTGGTTATCTCATTCAGGGATGTTTTTCCACTGCCTACATTTGTTCAAACTACTTTAACAACTGATATTTTCTTGTTATAGGTAAGCATGGCAAAGAAAAAGAAATTACAATCAGGTTTTGAACTTAATGGTATAGCACCAAATATTCTGCTGAAGCATGTAGAAAACACTGCACCTTTTCTCTTTGAAGGTGAACTCGATACTTCAGGCGAAAAGCGCGCCTACCTCGAAAAACTAAGATTCTACAAAAAGAATTTAAAGGCCCTAGGACATATCAATCTAGCTGAGTACTTTCATATTTGTATGGCCGCTCACTGGACAACGGCCGGTACATTTGTTCCTACAGATGTTGATAATCAAATTAGAGAAGGACTTTGGAAGCATCAATCAATTATGAAGTACATTGAGAAGATGGCAAGAATTACAATTGACTCATGGACATGGGATTACGCTCAAGTAACGAATAGAAAATCATATAACAGAATTAACAATGAAGTCATGAGTACTCATGAAGGCACTTGGCTCAGTGTCGCGATAGGTGCTTATTGCGCGCTCATAAAACATAAACAAGTAGAACTTGCTGAAGAAGTAGCGGATGTAATTCTTGCTGAAATAAAGAAGGAAGAGGATCTTCTCATCCAACTGAGAGAGGATCGTGATCATATAAATTTTCTAAGAGCAGCTCCACTAATGGCCCACAACTTTGGTGACCTTGATAGAGTCATGGTTCAATGGAATATGAATACTGAAGATCCATTCTGTAAGAGAATTTATCGTCTTGGCCATGATCTCAATGATGCTTATTCGAATATTCTCGTCTATACGGGCAGAGTGAACAAAGAGTTTTCCTCTAAAGAGAATCATCGTCATATGTCGATGAGACAACCAAAATGCATTAGAAAGTCACATAAGTTTCTAATTCCTGTCGGGCCATTCATGGATCAATGGGGAGAAGAGATGGGAAAAAGTAATCTTCTCTCAACCGAAGAAAAAGCTGAGATTGTTAGCGCCCTTTTTGATGGTTATAAAAGACAGGACCAGGCCTTTGGTTACTGTCGTGCCTTTGGCGCACTCATTGCTCAACTTCCAGGTGGACTCTCTGAACTTGAGGCCTATATCCCGTTTGATGTATTCGCTGAAATTAAAAGGTCGAAATTTATCGAAATTGCCTCAGAGAGCAAAGAGAGTTTTGAGGCTCGCTACATCGAGGCACTAACAAATTTTATTTGCCCGGTAACTAATCAGAAGTTCTAGTCTACTTGACTTGAGAAAAGTTTTACTGCTATTCTCAATATGTGAAAACTAGAATTTTTCTCACATTTATTTCCCTTTTCTGCTTATCTTTAGGCTTATTCAATGAGCTGGAGTTCTCAAATACTCACGATCAAGCACAGCAAATTACGAAAGCTAGTAATGACCTCGCTGACTGCAAAAGTGATGATTGTCATGATGAAGGTGGCCACTGTGAACATCATTGCTCAGGGCTTCATAACATATTTTTCACAGATTATTCAATTTCAACAAAACCTGAAGCTGTAATAATTAATAATTCACATATTCCAAAACTAGACTTCTATAAAAATCCATATCTATCAAGAAACCTAAGACCCCCACTCGCTTAATTCCGCTTAAATTAATTTATTATTTAATTGAACAGGAATTATCAATGAAAAGAACATTAACTGTACTTTGCAATATGCTCGTCGCATACAATATAAGTGCTAATTGCAAAATAAACTCTCCAAGAGAGATATACCAACTAATAAAGAGTAACCACCCTAATATTAAGGCGAACCAGACTTCCCTTGCCAATGCTAATATAGACATCGAGATAGCCTCCACTATTTCAAATCCTAGACTTGAGGTCGAAAGAGAAATCAATGGTGAGAAGACTACCGAAGTCAGTATTATGCAAAAGTTTGAACTTGGCGGAAAAAGACAAAACAGAATTTCTCTGGCCAAGAAAAACAATGAATTGCAAAAAAATATCATCGATTTTGAAAATCAAGAAATTCTTATTGAGACAATTCTAGATATTCACGAATTACATCGCTTGAATGAAATCTTACCTCTCTATACAGAATCGCTAGAAGCATTTAAAAAAATCTTAGACTCACTAGCAAAAAGTAAAACACTATCACCTGAAAAGATAGTCGAGCGAGATACCCTAGAATTAGTCATCAGTGATTACAAATTTAAAATATCTAAGCTCAGTTCAGAGAAAAAAGAAAAAGAAGGACTCATTCGATTTAAAGCACAGACTAATTGCAAATTAACTTCAAGCGCTTTTAATCTTGACCTTAGATCATGGAAAGAGTTATCTCCAACAAAAGATCTATCCAACTATCCAAAGCTCAAGTTAATCAATTCTAAGTTAGAAACTTCAATCTATTCATATGAACTAGAAAGATCGCAAAGCTATCCTGATATTGAAATAGGTCCAAAAGTAATTCTCGATAATAGAGAAAAAATCTATGGTGTGAATATCTCTTTTGATATCCCTGTCTTCAATCAAAACACAGCTAGAAAAGAGCGTATGTTAAAGAATCTTAACTTAACACGTGCGATAAAAAAATCATCTGAAGAGGAGACTGCAATTCGATATCAAAGCTGGATTACAAAATACCAAGACCTACTTGAAACCTTGGAAAAAATAGGGAGTCAAAGAAGTTTTGAAGAAAAGCATAAAAGAATGGAGAAACTTTTTAAGCGTGGAATCATTTCAACAAATCTAGTCATCGAAACCCATCGACAGCTTATTGAATTTAGCGAAACAAGACATGATCTCGAACATGGTCTTATCGAGGCCTATCTAAAAATCAATGAATTTCACGGAACACTTGATTCTTTCAAATTTTAAAACGGAGTTAAAATGATAATATATAATATAATTTTCGCATTAATCATTTCATTTACATCTTATGCTCAAAATGAAGAGCATAAACATGATCATGATCAAGAAAAGATTCAAGTAAAGCAAAAACAGGCTAAAGAAAAAAAACATGATAAACATGACGATCACAATAATCACGACGATCATGATGACAACGATGAACACGACGATCACGACAAAAAAGGTGCTAACGACGCTCACGACGATCACGACGATCACGACAAAAAAGGTGCTCACGACGATCACGAACATGAAGATAAGACCGGAAAAAACAAAGCAATACAAGATGTCTCAGAGGAAAAAGGTTTTAAATTATCTAATGAAGCGATTTCCTCTCTAAAGATCGAGCTAAAGACCGTGACTTCAAAAAACATTGAAATATCAAAGTCGTCTCTTGTCCAAACAAAAGATAAAGAAGGAGTTTATATCTATAGAAATGGATACTTTAAATTCCATCTCATCGAAGCAAAAGAAGCACATGAGAATAAGATAAATATCAAAATTAAAAATTTTCAATTCGGAGATCAAATTGTCATTAAAGGTATTGAACTCCTGCGTGTTTCAGATGTCTTCTCTACAGACAAGGCAAACTACGGCCACTCTCACTAGGATATAAAAATGATAAATAAAATAATTGAATTTTCTGTCAGAAATAGAATGTTCGTTTTCTTGGTAACATTAATGCTAATACTATTTGGTATTAAATCATTTAATGAGCTGTCAATTGATGCTGTTCCTGACATTACAAACACACAGGTTCAAATAAACACACAAGTCAAAGGACTAGTCCCAGAAGAAATAGAAAGAATGGTAACATTTCCAATCGAATACTCAATGAATGGAATCCCTGGAGTAGAAACGATTCGTTCGATCTCTCGATATGGAATTTCTCAAGTAACAGTCATCTTCAAAGAAGACACAGACATATTAAATGCAAGACAACTTGCTTTAGAAAAACTTCAAACGATAGAACTTCCAGAAGGTATTACACCTGAAATGGGACCAATTAGCACAGGGCTAGGAGAAATTTTTCACTACTCTATCGAGGCCAAAGAAGTCGAAAAAGATGAGCAAGCAAGATTAATTCAACTAATGGAGTTGCGTTCACTTCAAGACTGGTACATTAAGCCTAGACTACTCACTGTAAAAGGAGTTACCGAAGTAAATACGATTGGAGGTTTTGAGAAACAGTTTTTCATTCAACCAAAGATCGCAAAGATGGTCGAATTTGGAATACATTTTGATGATATTGCAATTGCAATCGAAAGTACAAATATCAATGTTGGTGGTGGGTATATTGAACAAACAGGTGAACAGCTCCTCGTGCGTGGGACTGGGCTCCTCAAAACTAAGGACGACATAAAAAATATCGTCATCAAGAAACTATCAACATCAAGAATCATTAAGATTAAAGACATCGCAGAAGTAAAGTTTGATAAGGAAATAAGAACCGGAGCGGCTTCAGTTAATGGAGAGGAATCAATAATTGGTACGGCCTTTATGCTACTTGGTGAGAATTCTCGTACTGTTTCTCAAAGGGTCGCAACAAAACTTGAAGAGATATCAAAAAATCTTCCCCCTTGGGTTGAACTAAAAGTTCTATACGATAGATCGAACATGGTAGACAAAACACTTTCAACTGTTGAACATAACCTTATCATGGGTGCTATCCTTGTTATGGTATTCCTCCTACTTCTTGTAGGAAATTTACGCGCAGCCTTGATTACATCGATTGTCATCCCAATTTCCCTATTAATGACTTTCATTTTAATGAAATGGCAAAATGTCTCAGGAAACCTGATGAGTTTAGGAGCTCTTGACTTTGGGATCATCGTTGATGGAGCAGTAATTGTCATTGAAAATTGCGTCCACCGGTTACAGCAACAGGGAAAACTTCTAAAACGTGAACTTACTCGTGAAGAAGTCAAACAAATTGTCATTGACTCGGCCATTGAAATCAGATCTGCAGCAGGTTTTGGCGAACTTATTGTGATCGTTGTTTTCATCCCATTATTTGCTCTCACAGGAGTCGAAGGAAAAATGTTTGGACCTATGGCAATGACATTCATTATGGCGCTAGCGAGTGCACTTGTTCTATCTTTCACATTTGTCCCAGCTCTTGCGGCTACGATTCTAAGTGGTAAAACACGTGACAAGACACCATTTCTGATGTTAGCAGCACAGAATTTGTTTCGCCCTATTCTAGAGCAAGCTCTAAAAATTAAGAAACTTGTTTTCGGGCTTGGTCTTACCTCAATAATTGCAGGAGTCATTCTTTTCGCTAGACTCGGTTCAGAATTTATCCCGCAGCTTGATGAAGGAGATTTCGCGATTCAATTTATTAGGCCAGCAAATATCAGCATGGACAATTCAGTTGCACTACAAAGAATATCAGAGAAGGTCATCTTAGAGTTTCCTCAAGTAAAAAATGTATTTGCAAGAACGGGGGCTGCAGAAGTAGCAACAGATCCAATGGGTGTTAACATTTCCGACTCCTATGTCATGCTAAAAAATATAAGCGATTGGCCAAAAGGTGATCATATTAATACCAAGGCTGATCTAATTCGAGAAATCAAAGAATCTTTAGAGTTAAGAGTACCTGGCCAGGTTACAATGATCTCTCAACCTGTACAACTACGATTCAATGAATTACTAGAAGGAACAAGGGCCAGTGTCTCTGCAAAGATTTTTGGGGAAGATTTAGACAAACTTATTTATTATTCTAAAGAAGTTGCAGAAGTTGTTGCTGAAATTCCAGGAGCTGGAGAGGCCGAATCAGAGTCCAAAGGAAAATCCCCTCTTCTACAATATACGCCAAAAATGAAAGAGCTATCAGAACTTGGTGTCACAGCACGGCCAGTACTTGATGCTATAAGTACAGCAATTGGAGGTCAGGAAGTTGGTCACATATATGATGGAGTTAAGAAATTTCCAATCATCACAAGACTCTCGAATGATGAACGCCGAGATATTGAAATAATCAAGAAACTTCCCGTAGGAATTTCTGATGGATACACAGTACCAATCGAGGAAGTTGCATCAATTGATTTTACAGAAACTTTCTCAGCAGTAAGTAGAGAAAACTCGCAAAGAAGAGTTGCCGTACTTATTAACCCCGAAGTTCGCGACATTGAAAGCTTTGTAAAAAAGGCTATTCTCGCTGTAGAAGAAAAAATAAAACTCCCAGAAGGTTATTATATTGAATGGGGTGGCAGCTTTAAAAACCTTCAAAGTGCGAAGGAGCGCTTAGCTGTCCTAGTACCGCTGGCCTTACTTCTAATCTTAGCGATGTTATATGCTGCTTTTAAAAATATTGCTCAAGTTATCTTGATCTTTACTTGTGCTCCGATGGCCCTCATAGGAGGAGTATTATCACTTAATCTAATGGGAATGCCTTTTAGTATCTCTGCTGGTGTAGGTTTCATTGCCCTGTGTGGAATAAGTATACTTAACGGAGTTGTGTTAGTTACTTACTTCAACCGCTTAATTAATGACGGTAAGGATGTAGAGGATGTTATTAAAGAGGGTGCAATGACAAGGCTACGCCCAGTTCTCATGACTGCACTTACTGATATCTTTGGCTTTCTTCCTATGATGTTCTCAACTGGCCTTGGGGCAGAAGTTCAAAAACCTCTAGCGACTGTAGTAGTAGGCGGAATTATCTCCTCCACGATACTAACTTTAATTGTTCTTCCAAGTCTTTACGGGTTGTTTATTAAATATATGCGGCCTAAAGAAATTAAACTGCTCCAGTTAAATGGGGACAACATTTCTCAGATAAATTGAGTTATAGTAATTTATAAAAAT